>JALGXY010000052.1 GCA_029824495.1 Fimbriimonadia bacterium | reverse complement strand
CGTTTTCTGAAATGTCTATCTGCGACTGAAACTCTGATATGGTCATTCCGCCTGACTGGGCAAACAATGCCGCAGGAACCAGGGTGATGATCAAAAAGAGCCGCCGCAGGTGTTTCAAATCAGCCTCCGATCAATTCTGCATATGCTTGTCTATATTGTGAGGTCTCAGGGATCAGGTTCCATTCAGGCCGCTTGGTCTGGCTCGCCACTTCCAGGGTGGCCAGGTTGACCATCTCGATGATCCTGGCGAAGTTCCGCTTGTTGATCTTGTCCCAGTGATCAGTCGCTCGGTGATAATCCGGGAACTGATAACAGGTGCTGATTGTGTGAGCAGGGATGCCAGCCTGAGCGAAAATCAGGTTGTCTGAGGCTCGAAAATAGGGGTTGCTCAGTTTGGGGTGTTCTGTGACTTTGACGCCTGAGGGCTTGGCCGCATCGACGATTGAATTGGTCAGGGTTGAGAATGAATAGCCGGTGATATTCGCCTCCATCACCCTCTCACCTTCGCTGTCGTCAGTTCTGCCGATCTGTTCAAGATTGATGACAGCAACAATGTTCTTGAGCGCAACCGGTGGGTTCTTGACAAAGGCACGCGCTCCTTGAAGGCCTTTCTCCTCGCCCCAAAGAGCGACAAACATGATCGAACGCTTCGGCTTCTTGGGGGAGCTTGAGATCGCGGCAGCTGCTTCGATCAGACCGACCGTTCCGCTCGCATTATCATTCGCGCCGTTAAATATGTTGTCTTCTGCGGTGCCCCGTTGACCCAGGTGGTCGTAGTGGGCTGTGACAAGGACGTACTCGGAGCCAAGTACAGAATCAGAACCGGGAATGACTCCCAGGACAGACCTGACCTTTCCGCTTTTTCCGCTGCGACGGTTTGTGTACTCAGCTTCGAGGAAGAAGCTGTCTCCGTTGCCCGGCTGAGCCCCGCCTTCTTTGAACTGCTCCGCAATGTAATCGGCCGCTTTGTCGAGCCCGGCGGACGGCGTGTCACGCCCTTTCAGTTCATCGGATGACAGATATCGAACATGGGCGAGGGCAGAATCTGGGTCGACGTGTGCCCACGATTTTGTGCTGACCTGAGCATTGAGCAGAGCTAGGGCGGCGAGGCAGAAAGTCATGAAGAGATTCTGACCCAGACAGCCCGCTCAAAAAACAGAAGAGCCTGGATTCTTGGCGAATCCAGGCTCTTCCCGCTGTTCGGAACCAGCTTAGCGCTGATCGATCGGCTTCCACTCGACGCCTTCAGCGCCGTCGTAGATGCAGGTCGGTCGGATCAGACGGTTGTTGTCGAGCTGCTCGATGGCGTGTGCCGCCCAGCCGCTGTTTCGTGCAATGACGAAGATCGGTGTGTAGAGCTCGATCGGAATGCCGAGCAGGTAGTAGGCATAGGCTGCAGGGAAGTCCACGTTCGGGTGGATGTTCTTCTCTGTCTCCATGACTCGCTCGAGAGTCGAGGCGATTTCGCCCCACTTGGTTTCGCCTTTGCGCTCGCCGATCTCTTTGCCGATCTTGGTCAGGTAGATCGCTCTGCTGTCCCGCTTCTTGTATTCGCGGTGGCCAAAGCCCATGATCTTCTTTTTCTGAGCCAATGCGCTGCGGATCCACTCTTCAGCGTTGTCCGGATCACCGATCTCAAGAAGCATCTCCATAGCCTTCTCGTTTGCGCCGCCATGCAGCGGGCCTTTGAGAGTGCCGATGCCGGTGACGATGCCGCTGTAGATGTCGCTCAGTGTGGCGACCGTGACGCGGCAGGCGAATGCCGAAGCGTTGAACGTGTGCTCTGCGTAAAGAGTGAGCGACGCGTCCATCACTTTGACGGTGAAGTCGTCTGCTTTTTCGCCGTGCAGCATGTAGAGGAAGTTGGCGGCAATGCTGAGCTCCGGATCGGGAGCAATGGCTTCTTTGCCGTTCATGATCCGATAAGCGGCTGCGACCACTGTCGGGCCTTTCGCAACGATGCGCTCGCCTTTGCGGACGTTTGCATCGTGGTCCATTGCTTCGTAGTCTTCGTCGAAGCCGGCCAGCAGGCTATAGGCGTACTTCAGCGCATCCATCGGATGCATATGCTTCGGCAGAAGCCCAAGTGCAGAAATGACCTCGTCCGGCAGCGCAGACTCAGCAGCCATTCTCTGCTTGAAATCGGAAAGCTGGTGGGAGTTCGGCAGGTAGCCGTGGAGAAGCAGGAAAGCGGTCTCTTCAAAGCTTCCGTTTTCGGCGAGCTCGTGGACGTTGATGCCGCGGTAGGTGAGGCTGCTTGTGTCGCTGACGATCTTTGAGATCTTTGTGACGCCGCCAATGATGCCCTGCAGTCCGGGGCTGTAATTCGGGTACGGGTTTTCGCTCATCGCTGATGTCTGCCTCTCTCGACAAACTACGTCAAAAGAGGTCCTGGTCCATGAAGGGAGTCTACCAGCGACCGATTGGGCCCTTTGGGGCTGCTGAGAGCTCAGTTACTGAGTCGGATCGTAATCGCGATAACCGATCTCTTCGTAAAGCTCGGCCCGGGTCGCCATCTTCTCCATCCAAGACTCCTGAGTGCCGGTTTCGAGCAGGTCGCCATAGAACTCCTGCAGGGTCTTCAGCATGACGCGCAGTGCCGTCACAGGAAATATCACGACCTGATAGCCGAGCTCCTCGAATCGCTTTGCGGAGATGAGAGGCGTCTTGCCGAATTCGGTCATATTGGCGATCAGCGGCACATCGACCGCTTCGCGGAATGCCGCGAACTCCTCTTCGCTGACCAGGCCTTCTGGGAAAATGCCGTCTGCGCCTGCCTCGACATAGAGTCTTGCCCGATCCATCGCTGCATCTGGCCCCTCGACTCCCCGCGCGTCGGTTCTTGCAAAGATCATAAACGCCTCGTCCTTCTTGGCGTCGACCGCAGCATCAATCTTCTGCGCCATCTCATCGGCAGGAATCAGCTCTTTGCCATCGAGATGACCGCAGCGTTTCGGGTTCACCTGGTCTTCGAGATGAATGCCAGCGAGCCCGGCGCGCTCCATCTCAATCACAGTCCGGCGGACATTCCAGATTTCGCCGAAGCCTGTATCTGCATCGCAGATCATCGGAACGGGAGCTGCCTGGCAGGCGCGAGCCGCCGTGCCGGCAAACTCGTCCAAGGTGGCGAGCCCGATATCAGGCACACCGAGCAGGCTGTTGGTGATCGCGCCGCCGCTCAGATAGACCGCTTCAGCCCCTTGATTCACCGCTGCCAGCGCACTGAACGGAGAGAATGCGCCCGGCATAACAACAATTCCGTGAGCCATCAGCTCACGAAGCTGCTGGCCTGGGCGATCGATCGGCGGCTGAATCATGTTCTCAGATTACCAGTCGTGCGGCATAATCTCGTTTATGGACCCTCTATCAACAGTGGTCGGCCTTGCTGTGGGCCTCGGTGTGGCGATCTACTTTATCATTGGCCACTCGAAAACAAAGGCGGAGCTGAGCGCGGCAAAGGTCAAGGCAGATGAGAGCGACGATCTGAAAGAAGAGATTGGAGAGCTGAGAGCCGAGCTGGCTGAAAGGAACATAGAGCTGAAGGGAGTTGAGACGAAGTATCAGGAGCAGAGGGCGGGAATCGAGCAGCAGCAGGCTCTGCTTGAGAAGGCAAAAGCAGAGTTTAAAGAGGCCTTTGATAGTTTGGCTTCCAAAGCATTGCAAGGGAATCAGGAACAGTTTCTCAAGCTTGCTGACCAGGCGTTTCTGAAGCACTCCACGGAATCGAAAGGCGAGCTTGAAAAGCGGAAGCAGGCGATCGACGGGATGCTCAAGCCGATGAAGGTTCATCTGGAGAAGATCGGTGAGCAGAACCAGGAGATGGAGCGCCGCCGAAGCTCAGCTTACGGTGAACTGATGGAACAGGTGAAGAATCTGGGTTCAACGCAGGTCGGACTTCAGAAGGAGACCAACCGTCTAGTCAAAGCGCTGCAGGATCCAGGTTCGGCTGGCTCTTGGGGTGAAATGGTGCTCGAACGAGTGCTCGAAATGGCGGGCCTGCAAGAGCATGTGACCTTCACGCAGCAGGACACGATCGAGCAGGGCAGACCAGATGCAATCGTTCGGCTTCCTCACAATCGTGTGATCGTGATCGACTCGAAAGCACCCATGAAACAGTATCTCGAGGCTCTCGAAACAGATCAACAAGAGACATCCGATACTCTTCTGAAAGACCACGCAAAGAAGGTTGAAGATCACGCGAGAGTTCTGTCGAAGCGAAGCTACTCTGAGCTGTCGGAGTCTCCCGATTTCACAGTGATGTTCATCCCGAGCGAAGCTGCATTCCGGTCTGCGCTTGAGAATCGGCCAGGCCTGATTGAGAACGCGATGGACCAGCACGTAATTCTGGCCACGCCTTCGACTCTGTTGGCTCTCATGAAGGCCGTTGAATATGGCTGGCAGCAGGAGAAGCTGGCGGACAACATGAAAGAGGTTCAGGAGGATGGCAAGAAGCTTTACGATGCCCTGGCAACTCTGGCAAACCACTACGCCAAGCTGGGTGGGTCACTCAAATCGACTGTGAATCATTACAACAGTTTTGTCGGCTCTATGGAGCGTAGTGTCCTCCCGGCAGCAAGGCGGCTGGCAGACCAGGGTGTTGCGACCAAGAAGGCGATCGATGCCGTGGAACCTCAAGACTCTGAGATCAGAGATTTTGTAAGACCAGAACTGACTGCACCGCCGGAATCAGACGCTCTGCCGTTTGAGGAGTAGGTCGCGTATCTGCTCCCAGTTTTGAATCGGGCGCCGAGAGTAGGCCTGAAAGTCTCCTCTGCAGCCAGCTTCTGCCTCGTCAAGAAAGAAGGGAAGAACTTCGCCATCAAGATCGAGCAGTGCTGACACAGAATCC
>JALGXY010000051.1 GCA_029824495.1 Fimbriimonadia bacterium | reverse complement strand
GAGATCGCCACAGTTTTGGGGAAAGACGGCATCCCCGCAATCTGGGATCCTGAATACGTTTCAGCTGAAGAATCCGAGGTCCCAGATGAGACTGACATGATCGGGCTCGTGATCAATGGAGAGGCTCGCGCCTACTCGCTCAACCTGCTCGACCGGCACGAGATCGTCAACGACACGGTTGGCGGGCGAAAGGTCGCCGTCACATGGTGCCCTCTGTGCAATACCTCTATCGTCTATGACCGAATGCTCGAAGGAAACGAGTTCAACTTCGGTGTCTCGGGCAAGCTCTGGAAGAACGCACTCGTCATGTACGACCGCGAGACAGATACTTTATGGTCGCACCTTTCTGGCATCGGACTCGAAGGTCAGCACAAAGGCAAAGAGCTGCAGATTGTCGCCAGTTATCCCAAGATCTCATGGGGCGAGTGGCGGAGCTTGTATCCCCAAACTCTGGTCCTTATATCGAGAGGCCTGACCTACACCGCCGACTCGAATTATGAGGACTACTATATCGACAAGGAGAAAACCGGCCTCTTCCCGCGCACAATCGAGGACACCCGACTCCCCACCAAGAGTTTGGTGGTTGGCCTTCGTCTCAAGGACAGCTCACATGCGTTTGCACTAGACGCCTTGCAGGAGATCGGCGTCCATCAGACAGAGATTAATGGAGTGAACATAGTGGTGGCGGCGAACAGAGAGACCCGTTTCTTCGGAGCATATGAGGTCCCGGCTGGTGTAGAAATCGATCGAATAGATGATCGACAGCTCATTGGATCCGACGGCGAACGTTTCAGTCTGTTCGCTGACGGGACCGATTCAGCCGGTTTGAAGCTGCTCCCCGCTATCCGCTCATTCTGGTTCGCCTGGCTCGATCACCATCCCGATACATCTGTGTGGAGCGGCTGATCCGGAATGTCCTCGAAACCGAACCTATGGCTTTGGGCAGCAGTCTGTTTGGCTGCGGGAGGGACACTCGCCTTTCTTGTCTCGCCAGGCCCAGCGCTTGAGGTCGACTATAACGAGCCCTCTGGCCCGATGATCCCACCCCCTCCCCGTGGAACGGCTGAGGTCTTTACGTATCCGGTGCCAGATGGAGCGATTGCGGTGCTGCCCAAGAACGCGATTCAAGCAGACTGGAATGCCGAGCTGGCTGATTGGGCTGATCAGTATCTTCTTAATGAATTCGTTGTTGGCGTCTCAATTGGGGACGAGCAGGCAGCCTTTCCGCTCTCCTCTCTGAATTCAAGAGAAATTATCAACGCTGTTGTGGGCGGCCGACCAGTTGCAGTCACATGGTGCCCCTTGTGCCAATCGAGCGTGATCTACTCCAGGGAGTTTCAGAATCAGACGCTAACCTTTGGAGTGAGCGGGATGCTCTTCGAGAATGCTCTTGTCATGTTCGACCGGGAGACTGACAGCTACTGGTCTCATTTCAGTGGCCGGTGCTTGGGCGGCGCTTTTGAAGGTGCTAGCCTGACGATGCTTGCTGGATCAGCCCCGCTCCGATTAGGAGCCTGGCTTGACACACATCCGGATTCACAGATCTACATCGATCAAGGCGAACGTGACGCCGTCACAAATCTCGTGCGAACTGCAAATGGAACCGTAATCTGCCTTCCTTCGCTCGATCCACCCGTCGCCGTTGAGATGGGAGTCTTAATGGAGCACGGAATCATGCAGTTCCGGCACGACGACGATACAGTTGTCGTGTATGCCTCCGAAGATCTCGAATTGATCCGTGCCTTCATCGCTCCAGACTCAGTTGTAATAAAATTTGAAGAAAACTTGCTCATTGTTGACGGATTCGTGCATAATCCCCTTACCGGCAAGGGCGCCGGAACAAACTTGCAACAAATCGTCTCCTTCCCTGCGTTGAAGCAGGCCTGGCGCGATCACCACCCGGATGCGGCTATCAAGAATCAGCCGTAGGCCGATTTTTTTTTGCCAATTTCTTGAAAAGAGGGCATTCTGGCCCATCCATTGCGTGTATAGTATCTGCATGGGTCGCACTTGCGGCTCAAATCCTTTCGGAAATTCCGATGCTTATGAAAAACAACAGGAGCTCTACAGCCGAAGTGAAGGCATTCACACTTATCGAGCTGTTGGTTGTCATTGCCATCATTGCAATTCTTGCAGCCATCCTCTTCCCTGTCTTTGCACAAGCTAAAATTGCTGCAAAGCAGACTCAGGTCATCTCGAATGCCAAACAGATGGCCCTCGCCCAAATAATGTATGCGGCTGACGCCGACGACCTGTTCTCCCCTGCTATGGGCTTCCATGGCGGCTGGAACATGCCGACGTGGGTCACCCTCATCATGCCGTACATGAAGAATGTCGGCATCGTCATGGATCCGTTCTCCCCGGCTCAGATCAACAGCAACCCGTTTGTTATCAACAGCCAGTGGACAATGCCCACCCGACGCGAAGCTTCGGCTTGGTGTCCGGAAGACATCAACGACATGAGCGGCTGTGCTTTCGGCCTGTTCAACCCGATGACACTCGATGATTTCACCAACGGCGAAATCTGGGGTCGAGACGGTGTTGGCGGCGTCTGGAAGGACACCTCCAAGTGGATGCACTGGGGCTCTTACGGCTACAAAACGGCATTCCCGTCCTTGTCACAGACATCGATCGCACGAGTTTCTGACCAGATTCTTATCTGTCAGGGCAACACCGGCGACTCCATGTGGCACCAGAACTGGAACCCGGACGAAGCTGCTCGATACTGGGGTGCAGGCGTTTTCAACCTGTACGGCAACAAGAACATGACCACTGGCCCTGCTGCTCGATTGAGAGGCACAGGCGAGTTTGGTTCAGGTGTCTACCCGACATCCTACTGGCAGCCGGACGAAACGACTGGTTGGCCGGATGGAATGAACGTCTACGCAGCTGCTGACGGACACGTCAAAGCTGAGCGATGGACGGCTATCATGGGCCGCCGCGCTGGTGGCGTTCAGGGTCACATGTCCCACTTCGCTCCGCATCTCGAGTAGTTCGCAAAGGTGAACAACAAAATGAAAAAAGCGATTATCTGTCTTGGAATGAGCGTGCTGATTGTCGGCCTTGTCGGCTGCAGCAGCAACAATATGAGTGCTTCTGATGAGGCCGCTCTGAAAGAAAACATGAACCGTGATCTTCGACCGGACGAAGTGAATCAGATTGGTGAATCTCCAGAAGCTGAGGCTTCAGCAATGGAAGACGCGCCTACTGGTCTGCCCGCCGGAAAAGGACCCCGCGGAAACTAAGAAAGTCGCTTGACTTGACACCTAAACGGATCCCCCTCATCTGAGGAGGATCCGTTTTTTTGTCTAGCTCAGTATTCGCCAAGAGTGCTCTTTCAGCCACGCCTCATGATCACGCCATTCAGGCATCCACTTCTCTACTTCGTTCCAGAATGCTTGTGAGTGGTTCATTTGACGAAGGTGAGCCAGCTCATGCACACAGATGTAGCGTGCTGTCTCTTGAGGGATCATGATCAGCCTCCAATTGAGGCTGATCGTACGCTTTGAAGAACAGGAGCCCCATCTCCGCCTGGCTCGACTGATTCTCACCTTTGCGGGGACAAGGCCCATGCGCTCGGCCTCCTGCCAGAGCAGCGAAGGCAGATGACTGCTCGCCTCTGCATAGAGGCTCTGCTCCGTGTGAGAGCTTGTCGGCTCCCCTTTGTAGTGGAGAGCACGGGTGAGGCTGGCTCGCTCGGCAGCCAGAGGCGCAACCTTTTGAAACCAACTAACGGCGCGATCGAATGACCAAATGATCTGCCTTCTTCCTGCGCTTCTGGGCAGTACAAGCTCGATCTCATCAGCCTGAAGTGTCCATCGGATTCGCTTCGCACGACCTGAATTGCGAACACGTAAAGGGATCGAGCTGCCAGGGACGACAATTCTGCTCTTCCCTTCTTCGTTCAACTGAAGTTCAAGAGTCACACCGTCCTTTGTACGACGAAGCTCCTTCTGAGACGATGGACCAAACATCTGCTGTCTGTTTGTACCGCTGCCGCTCTCATTTATGCACAGCCTCTTCCAGAGGCAAAGAAAATGGAGACCCGCTGTGACCCGGGTCTCCATGGGAGAAAAGCTTCGATCTATTGGAAAGCCCTGACCGATAAGGATGGCGGTGACTAGTCGCAGTTTGTGCCGCAGCCGTTCCAGTAGCGGTTAACTTCTCGCTCGGTGGTGCCTTCGCCGACCAGCTCATTGATATGCGGGAAGGAAACGTGACCATCAGACCAGGTGACCAAGACTCGACGCTCATCGAATCGACCCCACAGCTGCCCCTGTGATCGCGCATCCGGGAAGCTGCCGGTCCAACCGGAGTGCGGCGGGAATTCGGGCGGAACTGGTACTGCGTGCGGCGGCTCGATTCTTGAGTAGCCGATCGGATTCTTCACCAACCCATAGCCGCCAGAGAGACCCGGTGCTGTCTTGTCCTTCATCGTTGCTTCAGCGAACATGATCGTCTCAGAAGGAGAGTTGAATGAAGTTGCGCTGACGCCGGCGAAAACACTCTTCGGCCGGCCATGTGACATGCCGCCAAACCGTAGCGTGTTCATGTACCGGTAGTTGTAGCCGTAGCTCGGATTCGCACCCATGATGTAGTAGTAGAAGGCGTTCTTTTTGTCAAATCGACCTCGACCATCAGAGTCCATGAGCAGTGGATCCTCTGCTCGGTCATGAGGACAGATGAACAGCTCTTCATTGTTCGTATAAGGCAGCATCAACAGCGGATAGTAGTGGAATCCAAATGATGACGGATAGCTGCCGGTATCCAGAGGATTAAACCAGAAGATTGGCGGAGTCATGTCATCGTTGTCAGCCAGATAAAGCATGGATGCGGTACCGATCTGGCGGAC
>JALGXY010000050.1 GCA_029824495.1 Fimbriimonadia bacterium | reverse complement strand
GGCCGCAGCCAGAATGTTTTCAACTGCTGTGAGATAGCCGATAAGGTGAGAGTGCTGGAAAATGAACCCGAATTCACGAAGCCGAAGCATCGCCCTCTCATCATCGTTCATATCTCGGAAACAACGGCCTTGATACGCGATCGTGCCGGATGTCGGCACCTTAAGACTGCTCAACAGATAGAGCAGCGAGGACTTCCCTGACCCGCTCGGACCAAGAATCCCAAGAAACTCCCCGTCCTCAACTCTCAGATCAACATCTTTGCAGGCGTGAACAGTCCGGTCTTTGTCCTGATAGGTCAGCGTCGCCTTTTTGGCTTCAATCACAAGAGCCTCCTTTCGACGACAGTTACAGGATCAAACTTTCGAAACTTCAGGGCGATGGTCAATACGGCAGCCAGCATGATCGCAATCGGCACGGGAGTCGAATAGAGATAGGCGGTCTTGTCAAGCGGATCGAGAATAAATGCATTCGGGTCCATCAGCTTTGCCTTGACCACCAGAAGCATGCCGTAAGCTGCGGCCACCCCTGTTGCCCAGCCACCGACCAGGACGATTAGAGTCTCCAGCATCATCCGCCGGATCAACCTCTTCTTGGCATAGCCAATCGCCTGCAAAAGTCCAAACTCCGGGATCCTCTGCTGAAGATAGATGCTCATCAGCATTGCCATCATCAGCGTGATCACGATGACAAGAGTGAAGATCACAACGTTGAGAATGCTGTAGAGAATCTCAAACATGGAAGTCGTCTCTTCCTCGAGCAGGTGGTACGCATAAATGCGTGGCCTGCGGCCTTCAAACTGCTTCTCGGCCCACTTGTCAAGAGCCCGCTGATCGTTCTGGTTCTCAGCAAAGACGAGCAGAACATCGACTGGCGGAAAGTGGTTCTGTTTGTGATATTCGTAGGTGGTCAGGATCAGCCATATATCGGATTCGATGATCCCCACGATCTCAACATCTTTGGGAGAGTAGCCAGCTTTATCGGCCTTGCCGATGATCGGGTCTCCCAAGGTCAGGCCGAGGTTGTCGGCGACAGGCCTGCCGACAATCGCCTCAGGTGATCCTGATTCGGGCATCCGGCCAGTGAGCGATGAGCCAGGAGTGACGCGATTCAGATAGGCATCGAGGTCTTCCGGATTGAGCGCCAGCACAACAAACGGCCAGCTCCCCACGATGCTCTTGACCGAGGCCTCGCTCGCTCTCGCTGTCATGATTCGATCGATCGGAATCGGGGACTCGGCGAAAATCTCTTCACGCACTTCCGGAATGCTGTTCTGGTTGCCGCGAGCCGAAACCCCAAGATAGGACTTCGAATAGCTGTAAATTGTCCGGATCGAAAGAGGGATCGAGTTGATGATCGATACGATGCCGGCGATCAGCATTACTGCCATCACGATCACTGCGGCGAGCGGAACGGTCTTGCCGGCGTTCCGTTTCAGATAGATGGCTGGGCGAAGCGGATCAGCGATGGCGTCTGTACCTCAGAAAAACTTCGTCATCGAACGGGGTGCAGCTCACCAGATTGAACATCCTGAGCGGTTCTACGTTCAGCTCGCCCCAATCCGCGATAGTCGGCCCCTTGCCAAGTGCAACTTTAGGGCAGACGGTGACAAAGACTTCGTCGACAAGATCTTGGCTAAGCAACTGTCCATTGATCGTGCTTCCGCCCTCAACCATCAGCAGATCGACGCCGTGGCGCTCTTTCAAGACTGAGAGCAGAACCGTGAAGTCGAGCTCTTCTGCCCCGGCTTCGATTACGGGCAGGGATGAAGGCGCCTCTTCAAGCGCCGCTGCGGGCATCGCCAGAAAACTCTCACCTGGAGCGTCTGCGAAAAAGTTGTGGTCCGCATCGACGGATCCAGAGCGAGTCACGCAGATCCGAATCGGACCGGCTGGAATGTTGATTCTTGGGGTGGCTCGAAGTGTTCCCGCGCCAAGCAGAACCGCGTCGGCCAGGCTCTCGAGATGGTGAAGCGTCTTATGATCGGTCGGCGAGCCGAGGTCTTGGACGGCCTTGCTTCGACCTTGAGTCGTCGATTTGCCGTCAAGCGACATCGCCATGTCGATGAAAACGTAGGGCCTTCCGGCAGGTGGATGCGGAAACGAGAGCTCTCCGTAGATCGATTCTTCTGCCATCAGCCTATTCTGGCTCAGCCAGGCGGCGATGTAGGCTATGCAGCCAGGTTATGCTCTGTCGGATCAGCGGAGCTGATGAGCTGGTCAGCGGTACGTCCATGCTCGGGGATCCAGCAGGAGCCAACAAGAACTTCAATGCCTCCCAGCAGGTCGCTCGCTTCAGCCTGCCAGGTTCTGAGCGAAGCCTCGAGACGCTCCTGTGCAGCTTTCGTAGTCGAACCGGTCCTCGGCAGGATTGCGGCAAAGCCGTATGGGCCATGCCTCCCGATGATATCGAGGGATCTTAAGGTTCGCTTCAGCAGGCTTGCCACGGTCTTGATGACCGGCATGCCGGAATTCGGGCCATAGAATCTCTCGATTCGATCGACACCGACAACCTGAATGATCATCAGGCCCATTTCTCGGTTAAGACTCACAGCGCGATGAACCTCTTCGACCAGGCGAGATCTGAGATAGGTGCCCGAGTAGACGCCAACCTCAGCATCGAGCGAAACCTGCTCTTCTCCTTCGCTCAAAATGTGGTTCATTTCTGCAATTTCGTCGCCTTCGAAGATGGCTCTCAGCTTGTTGTGGCCACTCCTGAGAATATGGGAGACGTAGTTGTTTGAAATGCCGAGCTCTTCAGCAATCTCGACCTGCTTGAGAGCGCCAAAGTGAAATCGGGTGAGAACCTCCTGCTCCAGCTCGCGAAGCTGGCTGATCCCATCAGAGAGGAACATCCTGCGCTCACTGTCTTCTCTAACGTCGAGCGGATCTGAGATCTCGTTTCTGCTCGTGTCGTATTCAAAGTCATCGGCGAAAGCAATCGACTCCAACGAAGTCGTCTTAGACGATTCGACGGCGAGGCGAATCTCTGTCACCTCTGCTTCTGTAAATCCACTGTGAACAGAGAGCTGCTCTACATTCGGTTCGCGGCCGAGCTCCGCTGTCAGGGCGGCGAAAGACCGGGCGATCTTCTGATGCCGCTCCTGCACCCAAGCAGGCTGTCGGATCGTCTGACTTCGGTCACGCAGAAAGTGCTGAATCTCTCCTTGGACGAAGTGGCTGGCATAGGTGGCGAAGTGAACCCCGGCCTGAGGATCAAATCTCTCTGCTGCATTGATCAGGCCGATGCGCCCGACCTGCAGCAGATCGTCGTAGATGTCCAGATTTCGGTAACGGCGGGCGGCGCGTGAAACTAACGGCTGGCAGATTTTCACCAGCTCATTAAGATCTTCTGGACACCTGGACTTTGAAAAGGAGACAGCAAGGTGGTTTTCAGATGATCGATCGCTATCGTTCTGTCTCACTAAAAACCACCCTGTGAATCGTAAGGATCCGACTACTCGATGCTGTTGACCAGCTTGAAGATCGGAACCATGATCGAGATCGCAATGAACCCGACAACGACGCCAAGGAAGATGATCAGCATCGGCTCGATCATCGAAGTCAGGCCCTTGATTGTGGTCTCAACTTCCTGGTCGTAGAAGTCGCCAACTTTGACGAGCATCTCTGAGAGTCGACCAGTCTCTTCACCAACGTCGATCATGTGAGTCACCATCGATGGGAAGAGATTTGAGGTCGCGAGAGGAGTGCTGAGTTTGTTGCCCTCTCGGATGCTGGCTCGTGTCTCATCAATCGCTTCTGTCAAGACAGCGTTGTCGAGCGTCTCGCCAACAATCTCGAGGCTGCGCATCATCGGAACACCGGAGCTGATCAGGGTTCCAAAGGTGCGGCAGAAACGAGCAACGGACATCTTGAGAATCAGTTCGCCCATGATCGGGAACCGAAGCTTGAAATTATCGATCTGGTAGCGGCCCTTGCTCGTATTGCCGTACAGCTTGATTCCAAAAGCAACAGCGCCTGCTCCAACAATCAGCATCCACCAGGACGACTGCATGAAGTCTCCCATTGCAAACAGTGCGTTTGTGACTGCCGGCATTTCGACATCCATGCCGATGAAAATCTCTTTGAATTTCGGAAGAACAAAGCTGAAGAGAACAAAAAGCACGATGCCGGCAAAGCCCATGACGAGCACCGGATACATCATCGCACTCTTGATCTTGCCTCGAACATCAGCCTCGTACTCGAGGAAGCCTGCAAGTCGATCAAGAATAACATCCAGAATGCCGCCGAGTTCGGCAGCGCGGATCATGTTTACGTAGAGCTTGTTGAAAACGTCAGGGTGTTTCGCCAGCGATTCATTGAGCGCGAGGCCGCCTTTCACATCACTGGAAACAGCGGCGAGAGCCGGCTTTAGCGCCAAGTCTTTTGTCTGAGACTCGAGGATTTCGAGACATCTCAGAATCGGAATTCCCGCGTCGATCATCGTCGCGAACTGTCTCGAGAAGATAACCAAGGCTTTCAGTTTGACCTTAGCCTTGCCGATCACCAGCGGACCGCTGGCTTTCTTGGTCTCTTTTAGCTCGATGACCTGAAATGACTGGTCTCTCAAACGAGTGAGAGCCAAGGCTTCGTTCTCAGCCTCAAGCGTGGCCTGAACTTTGTTCCCTGAAGGGTTGATTGCAGTGTATGCAAAATGCGGCATGCCGAATTCAGCTCCTGGGCCGCAGCGCTTTAACGCTCCGGTCCCAGGGGAATTGTCGGCAGGTCACCCAGGTCTTCTTCAGGTCCGAACTGTAGTTTTTTTGCGAGAACTACTCGATCTGGGCCAAAGCGGCTTCGATGCTCTTGTCCATGTTATGGCCAGCATGTTTTGCAGCAACTGCAAAGTTGATCGCAGCGGAGAGTGAAGTCGGCATTGCGCCCAAAACCTGTCGCATAAAGTTGTAGGCCTCTTCATTTTTGCCCTGTCCAGCAAAGGCTGTGCAGAGCTCGCCAAGACCCGGTTCGCAGCCAGGATAGAGGTCGAGCAGCTTCTTGCTGGCGACCTCAGCCTCTTCATAGTGGCCAGCTCGGTTGTGCATGCCGGCCAGCGCAGCCCAGAGCTTCCAGTAGTCGGCCAGCCAAGCTTTGAGTGGAGTGAGCTCCTTAAGAGCACCCTCCCAGTCTTCTTTCTGAGCCAACTCCTGAGCCTTGGCGATCACTTCGATTCGCTGAGGCTGCTCAATTTCGATCAGCCATGCCTGAGCATGCGCCCGAACGTTCTGATCGGTAGTCAAATTAAGAATCTCTTTCAGCACGTCGGGGGCTTCAAAGTTTCGGCCTGCAGCGCTCAGGGTCTCAACGTAGTCCATCTTGAGCTGGACGTCGCCAGGGAATTCGTCGATGGCGTCTTCGAAGAAGTCCATCGCCTGGTCGTACTCTTCCTTGTCTCTCAGGATAGGGGCATAGAATCGCTTGATCGTCGCAGTATCGTCGACAATCTTCAGCGCTTCGTTCAGAACTTCGATTCCCTTCTGGTCATCACCAGACTGGAAGAAAGATCGTGCATAGAAGTTGTAGGCCTCTGCGTACTGGGGATTCTTGTCGATCTGCTCTTTCCAAAGACCGCGGATCTCGTGTGTTCGGCCCGTTGCGTTCAGCACACCGGCCAAGAGATCGAGTGAAGTCTTTTCGCCTTCCGGCTCGAGATCGACGGCTTTTCTGAGGCTCCGCTCGGCGTTCACGGGCATTCCCGCATTCATCTGCGCCGTGCCGAGTCGAGAGAAGATAATCGCTTCGTCCGGGTTCATCTTGCCTGCCTCTTCGAATGAATCAGCGGCTGAGCTGAAATCGCCTGCGGCCATGAAGAATTCGCCAAGGGCAAACTCAACTCTCGGGTCCGCAGGAAGGTTTTCCTTCATCCTCATCATCACACGATGAACATCATCTGCTGTTGCCAGACCAGTCGAACCTGCGAGTCGGGTCAACTGCAGCAGAGCGAGCATCGGAGCTTCCCAGCCGAGATCAGCTTCGGATGCCTCGTTCAAGAGAGTCATTCCTGCGTTGACATCGTAATCGAGGCTCACCATGCCCTGAGATCGTTCGATGTACTGGACCGTGTCGAACCCAGTCAAAAACTTATAGTACGCCTCGGAGTTTTCCGTGCCGAACAGGCCGACTACGGTTCCCTGCTCCTGAGGCAGCTCCACCGAAAATGTTTTGGCCACCGCTTTGATCGCAGCGTAGAGGCTGTCGATCATCTTGCCGGACTCCCACTCGAATGTCTCCTGCTGCTTCGGTTCTTCAGCTCCCCGATCGAACCAGCGGAGGGTCAGGAATCCCTTGCCATCTTCTTCGTAAGAAATCAGGCCGTCAATGACAAGATCGAGGGTTGTGTCCTGATAGAGAGGAGCCACTTCTTCAGCAGTATTGAGCTCGGTGGAACGATTCACCTGAATATAGCGAACCTGTCCTTCCTGCTCCTGCTGACCCATCAGGCTGAGAGCCTGCACATCTTCTGCGCCCGCACCCCTGACGATCTCAGAGATGTACCCAGCCAGCTGGCGTGCAAGAGGGGCTGAGCTCTCTTGGACGGCGTTGAAGGGCAGAACAGCGGTTTTCATAGGTTCGGGAGTGTACCGGAGGCCCTAAAAGGGTCCAAAAACATCCGCTGAAAGACCCGCCCGAGGGGTCTGAAAACCGAAGAGTATAATTGAAGGATTCCGCAGAGGGCGGAAAGCGAATCATGTTCAATAGATTCATCAACTGGCTGAAGGCTGTTTTTAATAGAGGCATGGACAGTCTGGAAGATCCAGACATCATGCTGGATCAGGCCAAGCGTGACATGCAGCAGGCACTGGCCCAGAACCGGGAGAAAGCCGTTCAGGCGATCACTCAGAAGAACCGGCTGCAGAACATGCTGGATGAAGCTGAGCGAAAATCGAATCAGCTTGAGGCCCAGGCATCGACCGCTCTGCGACAGGGCAATCGAGAACTGGCGCGACAGTTCCTGCGTGAAAAAGCGAACAATGACGCTACCGTCGCTACGCTGAAGCAGACCTCTGCACAGGCTGTCGAGACTGTTGAGTCGGTCAAGATCGCAATCAAGCGACAGGAAGAAGAAGTCCGCAAGAAGACTGCCGAATCACTCGCCATGAAGGCTCAGTGGAAGCAGGCACAGATCCAGGATTCGATCACGAAAGCTCTGGACGGACTCACCTTCGAAAACGAATTCGAAAGCTCCTTCTCGGCTGCCAAAGAAAAGATTCAGAACAAGCAGGCAGAAGCTGCCGCTCGATCTGAAATGCACGCAGGCAGCGTACACGGCAAGATCATGGAGATGGAAGACATGGCCATGGATGCCGCCGCTGAAGAAGAGCTGGTCGCCCTAGAAAAGCGGCTCGGCCTACAGACAGAGTCGAATCCCGGCGAGAATCTCACTTCTGATGCCGACGTAGAATCGAAGCTCGACGACCTCGAGAAACGCCTGCAGCAGGGCGGCTGATTAAAGCTGAATATCCTGCCCTCGCGATAAGCGAAGACGGCCGTTCGACTGATCATAGTTGAACGGCCTTTCTGTTGATGGCTGGATCCCGTAGCTGCCCAGCTCTTCGACTGACGGGAATCGGCCCATCTCTGCATTGAATCGAAAGACCTCGATCTGACCAGCAACAGCTCCTTCGATATCCATCTGCTCGAAGACTCTATCAAAGTCGAATTGCAGCGCCATGTGTGCGATCAAGAGCCCGAGGGGATTCTCAATCTCCTTCAACATATCCCGCGTCTGTTTGGCGTTGATCGACTCCGGAATCGCTTCCTGAAGATCGAAGATCGGCCAGTACATCCCTGCTCCAATCTGCTGCCGAGCAGCCTCAAAATCTGACTCTGCTCTTAGAGCTGAAGTCCACGACGACTTGTCATCCAGGGCTGCTGCTGCGGTATGAACCAGCTCAAGAGTAGCGGCAGCGTCGAACGGATTGGGATGTCCAGCGAGCATCTCTGTAATCAGCTCGGCAATAGCATCCTTATCCGCCCTCTCAGAGGGGGACCGGCCAGGTTCAAGCAGCTTCGCGGCAACGTTGATCGGGCCGCCTTCA
>JALGXY010000049.1 GCA_029824495.1 Fimbriimonadia bacterium | reverse complement strand
CTGAACACGAGAACCACGACTTTGTCACCCTTGCCAATTGCGTCCATCTCGTCCATAAAGGCCGAAACAGATTTGCTGAATCCATCCATCAGCCGCTGGTGACCAACGAGCTGGTTTGCGTGAGTGTCGAAGCCGCCAGCAGCGAAGTAGACCACTCTTGTCTGAGGCGCGGTTGCGATCAGGTGAGCCACCTGTTTGAAGCCATTTCCAAAGCTGCCAGCCGGATACTTGCCGGTTGGTGTGTACTTGGCAAGCTGAGTCTTCAGCGCCGACATCGCATCGAGTGCTGTGGTGCTCGCCTGCTGAATGGTTCTTGTAGCCGAGCCAGCTTTTGCAGATCGACCCTGGATCTCTCTCAATAGTCTTTCGCTGTCCGCATCACCGACCATTCGCTGTACATCAGCAAGGCTGGCGAAGCAGGGGATGCTGGCGTTTTCTGCCAACAGAGCTCGCGGCTTCTGCGTTGAGAGGCCGATCGCAGCGATTGGATCGACATCAGATGACTTCATTTTGAGGTCAAAGTGGCGGCCGATCCAGCCATCTCGAAACTCCTCGGTCGGGCTGGCGGACTGCCAGATGTCCATCGACTTGAAGTGAGATCTGTTCGGATTCGGATAACCCGCGTTCTGAACAACAGCAACTTTGCCCTCTTTAAAGAGCTCGTGCATGCCGGTCATGGCCGGGTGCATACCCAGGCCTTGATCCATCGTCAGCACCTCACTTTCTGGGATGCCGATCTTGGCTCGCGCCTTGTAGTAGGCCGGATCCTTGTAAGGAACAAACGTGTTCAGTCCGTCGTTGCCGCCAGACAGCTGGCAGACAACAAGAATTGTCTCTGGATCCTGCTTTTCGCCTTTTGCCTCGCGCAGGATATCAGCCTTGGCGACAGATGCCAGCCACGGCGGTGTCATGAGGCCGACAGTCACAACGCCTGTGCGTTTGAGGATCTGTCTTCGTGTCAGCTCTTTGCTCATGTCAAGAAATACCTTGGATTCAGGTTACTTGAAGCATTGACGGAATCGCTCGATTTTTGTTCAGCCGGTAGACTCAGGCTGTGCGTTTGAGCTTGGATGAAAAAAGATCGGCTCTCGGTTCTGTAGTCATAGTACTGCTGACCTTGGTCGTGTTTCAGCTTGCTCAAGGCCAGGGTCCAGACAGCTATGTTCGCCGATTTCACTCTGCGATCTATCTCGACAAATCCTTCGACAACATGTTTTTGAGCTCCGACAGCCCAGAGATTGTTGAAGAGATCGCCTACGATTCCCAGGTGCTTCTTCAGCTCAGTCGAAAGTTCGAAGTTGACGTGCTCGCCAAGCAGGGAAGAACCGCAGATGTGGTCGTCACATACAGCACGCACAGCCTTGGAACTGTGATCAAGGTATTCCGTGTTGAAAAAGAGGCGGGCACCTGGAAGATCAACGCGAGGGGCACCAAGCGACTTTCGGACCAGATGCTGGGGTCCCGCATGAGGTTAAATCAAGCGCAATGAAGCGAGCTGGCAAAGTTCACTGGATGGTTTTGATTGGCGGACTGGGCGCACTGGTCCTGCTGGCAGCTTTCTTTTTTGGAGGGGACACCCCAGAGGCAGGCACCAGCCGGTTCATGACCGCGCTGGCAAAAGGCGATGTTGACGGCATCATGGCCAGCACAGCTTGGGAGGCGGACCAAGAGCAGGACCTGCGTGAGCAGTGGACGTTCGCTACTCAAGAAGCAGCCCCCTACTATCGCTTCAAGTACGAGCTGTCACACAAGCAGATTCCGACAAAAGGAAGGGCGACAGTTATCATGAAGGTCTGGCGCAACTTTGAAGTCCGTTCGATCTACGATGAGAACTACTCGATTCAGCTTATCGAACGAGATGGGAAGTGGCTGGTCGAAGCGGACTCGATTCCCCGCAGCATGTACCCGGCTCTACCTCGCTGATTACGTCCAGTTCTCGCAGCCGGCTTTTCCGTCCGATCTCAGATGGACAGAGTGAATCTCCTCTGTCCCTTTCCAAGCATACGGGTCTTCGCCTGCAAGCATCCAGACATCTCGCACATCTCTCAGAGCCATCGATTGGCCCGGCTGAGGCGGCATCCATGGCAGCAGTGATTCAGCGCTCATGTAGTGGGTCACCAGAGACCGCCGAAACGCCTCGGGTGATCTGTTCGGCAGAGATCGATGAAGCAGGTACCCGTTGAAGATGACCAGTGAGCCTGTCTTGACTTCGACTGGAACAGCATCTTCATCCTGATACGGCGTTCGATAGGATTCGTGCGCACAGTCGAACCTCTCGTCGGCGTGAAACTTCATCGGCCAAAGAACGCCTCGTTTATGCGAACCGGGGATCACCCAGAGACAGCCATTTTCGACCGTCGCGTCATCGAGCGCCAGCCAGCACCCTGTCAGAGATCGGTCACGTGTTGGAATGTAAGCCTCATCCTGATGCCATGCCTGACCAGGCTTTCCCGAAGCCTTGATGAACAGCATCGACTGCATGCACTTGACGTTTGGGCCGATCAGCTTGGTAAGCACATCCGCAATGTTGGGGTGAACCGACTGCTGCTGCATCGCTGTTGACACCTTGTTGGGCATGTGAATGCAGAGATGCCTGGCCAGTGCTTCGTGCTCTGATTCACCAGGCACCGGAACGGAGCCAGGAATGGGGCCATAGCGCCCTTGACAGATCGCCGATGCTTCCGAAAGATAGCTGTCGACTTCGGCTGCGGAAAAGCAGTCCTCAATGACAATGAACCCGTTCTCGTCGTAGAAATCGACAGACTCCTGCGACATGGGAAGGCTGAACCAGCCGCTGGGCGGCTCTCCGCCAGACCATGAATCGAACGGCTTCATATCCAAATTATACTGACGACTGCGACCCGGTTGGAGTGAGTTCAGTCTCGGCGATTCGGGTTTGGAGACGTGTTTCGAGCTCCAACCTCGCGCTTCCAGGCCTGCAGCCTGGTCAACAGCCGGTAGGCGATAAATGGTTCGCTCTTTGCGACGTTGTTCTGCTCGCCAATATCGGACCTCAAGTTGAACAGTTCAACGTTCTTCTCTTCATCCCACAAGATCAGCTTCCAGTCACCGACGCGGATAGCGCTGCCGGGGCTCCCGCCCTGGTTGCCGTAATGCGGGTAGTGCCAGTAGAGGGCACGTTCTTCG
This sequence comes from Fimbriimonadia bacterium, assembly GCA_029824495.1. Taxonomy (GTDB): domain Bacteria; phylum Armatimonadota; class Fimbriimonadia; order Fimbriimonadales; family Fimbriimonadaceae; genus JALGXY01. Next base: position 1,745 of record JALGXY010000049.1, on the reverse strand, counting down.
CCCTGCCCGCCTTTCAATGCCGAGACCATAGATCGGCCATCAAGGTGCTGCTGAGGCTCGCTTGGCAGACCGGCCATTTCGAGCATGGTTGGAAAAAAATCGGTCGATGTGACGGGCAGATCGCTGACCGATCCTGGCTTGATCTGTCCGGGCCAGACCACCAGGGCAGGCTCGCGGATGCCGCCTTCGTAGAGCCAGCCTTTGCCCGCGCGCAGCGGCAGGTTGCTGGTTGGAGACCCTTCCGATGTGCTGAGCCCACCATTGTCGGAAAAGAAGATGATTGCCGTGTTTTCAGCGACGCCTTTCTCCTTCAGCGCACGCATCACTGTGCCGACGGCCGCATCCATCGATTCGACCATCGCGGCGTAGACCGCGTGATCTTGAACCTGTCTCGCCTGCCGCTCGCCTTCTGGGATGAAGCGCGGACCTTCATGTATGACATCCTCGCGCCGTGCCCGATACTTCTTAACAAGGTCTTCGCGTCCCTGCAGCGGCGTGTGTACAGCGTAAAGAGACAGATAGGCAAAGAACGGTCCCTCCGCAGACCGAATAAAGCTGGCAGTCTCATCACCTAACCTTTTGGTTAAATGCTCACCGTCAGGCCCGCTCTCCATCTTTGGATTGCTGTAGGGAGCAAAGTAGCCGCCTGGAGGAGAGCCCCTGTGATGGCCACCGACGTTGATGTCAAAGCCTTGGTCTTCCGGGAAGAAGCCCTCGCCGCCCAGATGCCACTTGCCAGCGAAAAACGTACTGTAGCCTGCTTTCTTGAGCGATTCTGCGATGGTGAGCTCCTCGAGCACCATCTGGGGGATATACGGAGCAGGGAGCAGCGGCTTATGGCGGGTGTGGTGTCTGCTGGCAGTCTCTGGCTGCGGGGCTCCGAACCAGTCGGTGTTGGCGGTCCTTGCCGGGTACCGGCCGGTCATGATGCTCGAACGCGTGGGGCTGCAGACCGGGCAGGCGGCATACGCATTTGTCAGGCGCATTCCTGCGTCCGCCATCTGCTGAAGATATGGCGTCTCGTAAAACGTGTTCGGATTGTTCGGGCTGATATCCGCCCAGCCGAGGTCATCGGCCAGGATGAAGACGAAGTTTAGCGGAGCCGAAGCTGCCGCAATTGCCGCCGCTGCTAGCATGACCCGAGTATACGCAGATGCTATTTCAGATTATCTGGATTGAGCCCCTGAAGATTGTCTGGAAGGAAAAGGCCGTCTTTTCGGATCAACTCGCCATCAAACCAGATCTCGCCTCCACCGTAGTCGTGCCGCTGAATGCAGACGATGTCCCAGTGGATGGCCGAGACGTTGCCGTTTCCGCCAGGAGGGTCGTAGCTGTTGCCAGGTGTTAGGTGGAAGCTGCCGGCGATCTTCTCATCAAACAGCGTGTCGTTCATCGGGTGAAGAATGTACGGGTTGTAGCCGATCGCGAATTCGCCAAAGTTCCGGCCGCCCTCATCTGTATCGAGAATTTCGTTTACCTTGGCTGTGTTCGCGCCTGCCTCTGCTTCGACAATGCGGCCATCTTTGACCACAAATCGAATGTCCTTGAACTCAGTACCTTGGTAGAGCGAAGTTGTGTTGTACTGAACCACACCTTCGCCAGAACCGAGCACCGGCGCAGAGAAGCACTCGCCATCGGGCACGTTTCTCAGGCCGAATGAAGACTTCGCCCCCACGCCTTTGATGCTGAACTGCAGGTCAGTTCCGGGACCCTTCAAGTGAACCCGGTCTGTGTTGAACATCAGG
>JALGXY010000048.1 GCA_029824495.1 Fimbriimonadia bacterium | reverse complement strand
CTTTATAATCTTGAGAGAGACCGTCCTGGCGGCATAAGAGTGCGCGCGTGCGGCAGAATGACCGCATGGATTCCAACACTTTCGGCAGTCCCGTATCTGCCGCCCAGATTAAGACGATGAAGGAGTCTTTTGAAAGAGACAGCTCTTCGCGCCCAGCGATGAATGCCGTTTCGAGCACCGCCGTTTCAAGAGCTGCGCTCAATCGTGATGTAGTCAGCCGTATTGACCGCAGCTTCAGCATTCATCTTTCCGAAAACGCAGCCACCTCTCAAATGAGCAGTGGACGGTGCTGGCTTTTTGCCGCGCTCAATACTCTGCGCTGCACCACGATCAAGAAGCTGAATCTGGAGAATTCGTTTGAGCTGAGCCAGAACTGGATGATGTTCTGGGACAAGTTTGAGAAGGCGAACTTCTTCCTCGAAGCGATTCTAGACACGGCAGACGAACCGGAAGGAAGCAGGATCATCGACCACCTGATGCAGGGCCCGATCCAGGATGGCGGCCAGTGGCACATGTTTGTCAGTCTGGTCGACAAGTACGGCGTGATCCCTAAGACGGCAATGCCAGAGACCAAAAGCAGCGGCAATACCCGGGAGATGAACTTTCATATCACGGCGATGCTGAGAGCCGGCGCCCAGAACCTCCGAAAAGCGAAGGAGAGTGGGGCGGATGAAGCTGAGCTTCAGAAGGCAAAGCAGGCGATTCTGTCTTCGACCTATCGTATGCTCTGCGTCCATCTCGGTGTGCCTCCTGCAGAAATCGACTGGCAGTGGCGAGACAAGGACCGTGAGTTCCACCGCAGAGGAAAGATCACACCGAAGCAGTTTTACGACGAGTTTGTCGGCACCGATCTCGATGAGATGGTCTGCCTCGTCAGCGACCCGCGGCCTCACCATGAGATTGGGCGCGCGCTGACCGTGGACTACCTGGGCAATGTAGTCGGCGGATCTCCGATTCGTTACCTCAACGTCCCTGTCGATGAGATGCGAAAGGCAGCCGTCCATCAGATGCGCGACGGTGAATCTGTCTGGTTTGGCTGCGATGTTGGGAAGCATCTCGATCGCGACCTCGGCTTGATGGACCTCGATCTGTGGGAGCTCGACCCGATTTATGGTGAGCGGCCAGTCCTCGACAAGGTCGGACGGCTTGTCTATGGCCAGTCGATGATGACCCATGCGATGGTTTTTACGGGCGTTGATCTTGACGAAGAGGACAGACCGAGGCGTTGGCGCGTAGAAAACTCATGGAGCGAAAAACCTGGCGACAAAGGTTATTTTCAGATGACCGACGACTGGTTCGGGCAGTATATGTATGAGGTGGTCGTTCATCGACGCTATGTGGATGAGAAGCTGCTGAAAGGGCTTGAATCAGAACCTATCGTCCTTCCGCCTTGGGATCCGATGGGGTCACTCGCTCTTTAGGAGAAGGCATTGGCTGATCAATCAAAGTTCGAACAGCTCGCCATTGAACATAAAGATGCTGTTTACAGGCAGATGCTCAGAGTCTGCCGCAGTCATGATGATGCCGAAGATGTTTTGGCAGAATCCCTGATGAAAGCGTACAACGCTATGGTCCAGCTCGAGTCAGAAGAGTCGTTTCGGCCTTGGCTGGTGCAGATTGGACGTCGCGTCTGTGGCCGAATGAGAAAAAGAGAGTCTGCACGGCCACTTGTCCAGCTATCCGATCCAGACTCATTGTTGAGCGAAGCTCCAGACCTTGAACCGTCTCCAGAAGATACGGCCCTCGAGATGGAGACGAAAGACTGTCTGCTGCAGGCGTTCGAAAGACTGTCTCCGGAATTCCAGACTGCCTATCGGCTTGCTGATATGGAGGAGCTCCCTCTGCAGGATGCAGCTGATCAGGTGGGCGTGACTCTGGCTGCCTTCAAGTCTCGGCTGCACAGGGCTAAAAATGCCCTTCGAGATGAGATCGACAACCGCTTCTCACTCGCCTAGGTGATCCTCTCTTCGCTTCGTGGGATCAGGAACCCCTTCCTCTCGATTGAAGGGGGAGGGCTTGACAGTCCTCTTCTCGCATCGGGAAATCTGAAAAGCCCCTTCCCCTTATTCATAGGGGGAAGGGGTAGGGGATGGGGGTCGATTTGAGGATTTGAGTTGAACCGAAGACCCCCCCACCCTTGTCCCTCCCCCCTGCAAGCAAGGGGGAGGGATTTAACTCAAATTCTGTGGTCCGGACGTTCCCATCTGCAGAGGCGAACTTCTGCCACCCTAACCCCCTCCTCCCTTTCGCCATGCAAAAAGGAGGAGGGGGAATCTGGCTTAGACCTTTGCAGTCTTTGCCGAGATCGACTCGAACTCTTCCCAGCCGCCCGGGATGTTCACAACATTGTCGATTCCGTTCGATTTCAAGATGCTCAGGGCGACAGGTGATCGTCCTCCTGATCGGCAGTGGACATACAGGGGTTTGTCCTTTGGCACCTCATCAATTCGGCGTGACAGCCAGCCGTAAGGAATATGAGTCGAGCCTGAGATGGCCCCATCTTCCCTTTCAGCGAGTCCTCGAACATCCAGGATGTTAGCAGCACCGGAAGCCTGTGCGGCCAGAGCCTCTTCCATGCTCACCTGCTTGACCGGCTCAAACTGACCGAATTCTGAAACATAGGTCGTGACAGAGGAGGGGCCAAACCAGCCCTTCGTGTCATCGAGGCCGATCATCTTCAGCTCTTTTGAAGCTTCTGCAGCCTGGGCTTCAGTCTCAGCAATCAGCCAGATCGGTGTGTCAAACGGAAGCGTCCAACCTGCAAAAGTGCAGAAGCCCTTGCCAAGAGGAACATTCAGAACGCCCTTCATCGGCTGCTGCATTCCAGTGTCCGAGTTGCGGACATCGACAATGACTGCACCCTCTTCGAGCTTTTGGAGAAACTCTGCCGAGCCATATTGAGCCGGGGCTGACATACCGCCGAGGATCGGGGGGCCAACCTTGTTGATCCGCTTCATCTCTTTGAAATAGAAAGGCGGCTCTGGCTGCCCTGAAAGCACTTCGTCAACAAACTTGTCTTCGCCTTTGACCTTCAGGCCCCAGTTCACAAGCTTCTCGTAGCCGAGCGAAGAGTCGGGCAGTCCGCCCAACGACTTGCCACAGGCAGAGCCGGCTCCGTGTGCTGGCCAGAGAAGAAGATGATCTGGCATATCGAGGAATTTCTGGATCGAGTTGTGAAGCACGCGCGCTCCCTTCTCCATCGTGCCCTCGAAATTAGCGGCGCGCTCCAGCAGGTCTGGTCGTCCGACATCGCCGACAAACACAAAGTCACCGGTGAAGGCGCCCATTGGTGTCATTGAGCCGCTGGTGTCGGTCAGCAGAAATGAGATGTGCTCTGGGGTGTGACCCGGCGTGTGCAGAATCTCGATCACCATCGGGCCGACCTCAATCTTGTCACCATCCTTGATCAGGGTCACATTCGGCTGATCTGCAAACGCGTACTTCCAGTCTGCATCACCTTCATCGGAAAGGTAGAGCTTTGCCCCTGTTCGTTCCGCCAGCTCTCGGCTGCCAGACACGTAGTCGGCGTGGATGTGAGTCTCACTGACCGCGGTGATTGTCATTCCTTCAGCTTCAGCAGCCTGGATGTACTGATCTACATCGCGGTTCGCGTCAATGACGATCGCTTCTTTGCTGGCTGGGCAGCCAGCTAAATAGGAGGCCTGAGCCAGACCTGTGTGATAAAAACGTTTTAGAATCATGCTTTCTGAGCCTCGTTGCCTAGACATTCTGAGTGCTTGACCGGCTTGTTCCAGGGTGCCTTCGAAAGGAGTGTTCCCATCATGCAGATATCGGTAGCGCCCGCAAAAGTCAGGCCCGCTCCGACGAAGACCGCAAGGTAAATCCAGCCAGGTACAGCAAACAGTGAGAGAAGAGTACCAGCGAGCACCATCATTCCGGCACCCAGTCTGACCTGTCGGTCCAGCGACCATCGGCTCTGTGTCGAAGCTACGATGCTCCGATCGCCGCTGATCCATGAGGATGTTCCGTCTTCGAGGACCAAGAGTCTCTTCTTGCGATCTTCAATTCTCTCGCAGGCCATTCCCGCTCTAGTACCTGTCTGGCAGACAAGGACGATCTCGTCCACATCGGTCATATCCTCAAGCCGCGACTCTACTTCTCCGAGCGGAATATTGACCGCGCCAGGAATGTGACCCGCAGCGAATTCACTGGGGTCTCGGACATCAATGACCTGGGTTCTCTCGCCCTCTTTCAGGCGGTTGGCAAGCTCTTCTGCTGTAATGCTGTTCATGCACTGTCTCCGTTGATGCGCATAGTGCGCCGGTTCTGTCAAGAGCGAGTCTTCGGACCATCTCTAAGATTCAGAGTCTTGGGTCTATATTGAGGTTTCCACAGACTAACGAGCAGAACACTTGCCAAAATCATGACGCCACCTGCGGCGGTCTTCAAGCCTGGAATCTCGTTCAGCAGCACCGCTGCCAACACCACCGCCATCACCGGCTGGAGCGAAACGATGATGCTGGCCAAAGTTGCAGGAACGCGCTTGAGGGCATTGAAGAAAATCACCTGTGGGATGGCTGTGGCAAAGATCCCCATCAACGCCGCCAGCATCACACCATTGCTTTGCGATCCGGGCAGCTCTCCAAACCCAAGCGGAACATAAGCTGCGGCAGAGATCGAGCACGTAATCAGGTTCATTCTCGCCGAGCCGACTCGCTCAACAATCCCGCGTCCAATCAGATTTCTTGCAGCCAAGGAGAGGCCTGCTCCCAGACCAAACAGAATGCCGACAGTCGCCTTCGATTCGAGGCTGAATTGAGGCACGATCAAGAAGACCCCGATCAGCACCATTACTGAGGCGACCAGCTCGACCGGCTGATGTTTCTTCTTAAAGAAGACTGGCTCAAGCAGGGCTGTAATCAGTGGATAGGTAAAGAGAGAAACGACAGCCTCCGCCACTGAAGCCATCTGAACCGCATAGATATAGAGCAGCCAATTAAATGTCT
>JALGXY010000047.1 GCA_029824495.1 Fimbriimonadia bacterium | reverse complement strand
TGCGAGAAGGGGACAGAATCATCTCGGTCGATGGCAACGCTGTCAACGAATTTTATGACCTGATCCTTGGTGTTCGCGGGAAGTTCACAGAGAATGCAGACGGCACTCTGGCGCCTGTACCTGTCGACGTGGTCTATCAGCGCGGCGATGAGCAGCAGACGGCGACCGTAACTCCTCTGGTTTTGAGCGAGGAATTTCCCGTTCTTGATCGAGATATGGAGCCGACTGACGAGGACGCAATTCAGGCAAAGATCGGCGTGAGCCCTGTTTTTGAAATGGTGCCGATTTCGATGGGAGCTGCCGTGACCCGTGCGGTCAGCCTGCCGTTTCAGCTCGTTGGGTCACTCGGCAAAATGGTCATCAAGCCGGAGACAGTCAAGCGCAACGTTGGCGGTCCGGCAACTATGGCCCGCATCTCCTCTGCTGCCGCAAAGAGCGGAATCCTGAGTGTGCTGCTGATGGCTGGTGTTCTCTCGATCTCTCTCGGTGTGCTGAACCTTCTGCCGATCCCCCCGATGGATGGCGGCCAGATGCTGATCGCGTTTGTTGAGCTGTTCCGCGGCGGGCGTCGGCTCAGTTTCCAGGTTCAGAACAGCGTGATTACGGCGGGAATGTTCCTGCTGATCGCGTTGATGCTCGGCACGATCCTGATGGATATCCAACGGGAGGCGACCAGCAACAAGACACAAGAAGAGATCGCCCAGCAGACGCAGGACGATCCCAACGGTGAGCCTGAAGGCGAGAACTAGATCTCTTCGATCACAACCTGCTTGAGCTGAGTCGTGCCGTAGAGGCGGACATCGATCACTTTCAGCACGTTGTAGTTCGTGCTCTGCCAGACCACTGTGTCGCTGACGGCTGTCGTGTCGCCATGTGCGACCCAGATCCGCCAGAGCGGCCTCTTTGCCGCTGAGATCTGGGTGCTGGTCAAGACATCAACTGCGTCGTCATCCGGCAGCAGATCGAACAGGCCCGTGTGGCCAAGGCCACTGATCGTATAGGTCTCGCCGTATCGGCTGACAGCACCTGCGAAGCAGTTCAAGCCGTCTCCTCAGGTTCGCCTAGCCTGACCACGCCTGATGCACCAGGCGAAGCGAGTTCTGTCGGCTGCCGCAGATAAGGGGCAAGTCTCTTCCAGCCCTCGGCCTTCAGCCGAAACGGATCGGAGGCATCAGCGCCTATCCAAGGACGAATCTCAACTTCACCCAGGGTGATTGTCTCGGATCCGCCCGGCTCTCGCCTCTGAATCGCCAGAAGCTCGCCAGCAATGATTTCATTTCCAGCCAGATCCATCGTGGCCTGTTGATCCGTGTCGGTTGTCGCCAGGTGGTCATCGGTAATCCGATGCTCGATGACCGGTTTCCAGCGGGTGATCAAGCTTGAGATCAGCGTGTCGTAATCGGTGGTGCTCACACCGGCGATCTCTTTTATCCAGGTCGAGGTAATGGTCAGGCTCATGAGGGCCCTCCCGAAAAGGTGACTCTCAATCGCTCCAGCGCACGCTCAACAATCTGGCTGTTCTCTTTGACCGAGTCATTGAGGGCCGTCAGTGCAGAGTGGAAGCCTCGGATTGTCTCGTCCTGCCGTTCCAGGCTTTTTGAGAGCGCAGAAAGCAGGTGCTCATTCATCCGCCTCTGTTCATTCAGCAGCAGCTTTAGCAGCCCGAATGCCGATGCAGAAATGCTGCCTGCCAGAACCAGAACCTCAAGCCAGACTTTGCTCATCTCCATAACCATCTCCTTACGACATTGGCCGCCCCCGAAGGAGCGGCCAAGCATCGAGTCAGATCAGGCAACGACCCCTGCATAGGCTGCCTGCCAGAGTCCGTAGCCGGTGTTGTATCGAGCGCGAACACCGTAATGGAACCGGTCTCGCATCCAGGCAGATTCCGAACCTGATTCGGCCTCCAAAGCGGAGAACTCGACAGGGACATCCTCTCGCTGCTGAAGAATCACCGCTTTGATCGGACGCTTCGAGTCGAGCAGATACCAGTTGTCATCGTACGTGCCGTCGATGTATGGGCTGACCACAACCTGCAGCCGGTTCTTGAACGCATTGATGTAGTCGGTGGGCGAGGTGCCTGTTGCAGCGGTGGCTTTGTAGACCACAACTGAACTCTCGACCAGCTCGATGGCATTCCACATCTGCTTCGGGCCGACCAGCAACGTATCAGGAACAATGCCGAGCGGCGTGCCAGTGTCATCCGGGAAGGTCATCATCGCCGTGATAGCGTCAGCCAGACTCGTTGCCGAGAGGGCATCTGTAGTGGTGTTTGAGATCGCCGATCCAGCGGGATTGGGATGACTCGTGTCGAAGAAGCTCGCTCCGTCATAGGCGGTCGCAGAATCGCCCGCGTTCAGTGCGTCGACTACGAGCTGGTGTCTGTGCGCGCTGACACGGCTTGCCAGATCACGAACTCGCAGGCGAATCAGATCGAGCTGGTCATCTTCGATCGCACGTCGGTCAACAGCGATGGTCGATTCGAAGACCTTGTCATCGATCGTCACACTGTTCGAGGCGAGCCCAGAAGGGCGTCGTTCATCGACAAACTCGCGCATCGGCGGTGCCGCACCCAACCAGGCGTACGTCTGGCTCGGCAGAGTGGTGTTGATCACAGTCGCCAGCTTCTCAGCAAGGCTGTCCTCGACTTCTGACCGATAGGCCAATTCGAATTCGGTTTTTAGACCCGGAAGCAGCAGCTCCGGGACATCACTTTTTGTTAGTGCCATTCTTTTCTCTCCTTAGGTTCAGGCTGTATGGGCTCCAATACGGACGCGAACGCCGCTGTCGCCTGTCGCGGCGGTCTCGATGGTCATCAGAGTGCCGACTTTGTAGCTGTTGGTCAGTCCTGCCGTTCCGGTCTGAACCTCCCAGTTTGTGACGGCGTACAGGTCCGCTCCATGGTCTCCCTGCGCCGGAACATATCCTGAATCGGCCTTCATCACAAATGAGCCCTCTTTCGTGACGTTCAGCGATTTGTCGCCTGCCGATCCGGCTGAATTATCGACCGTCTCATTGGCCACCCCTACAAATGTGAGGCCTGCAGTCGCATGATCCATCGAGACCAGCCAGCCAGAGCCATTGACCCCGACGAGCGATCCTTTGTAGATCTTCACGTTGTTCATTTTGTAGGCGGCCACCAGTCCGGGCCGCTCGTAGACTTCATAGGCTTTGGTGAGCGCCATTGTTTCTCTCCTTGTTCATTTGGTTGTCAAATCCTCGGCTTCTGTCGTTTGGCGATTTCGCCGAGGCTCAGGTCAGGGAAGTGCCTTTCGTAGAACTTGGCAGCTTCGGGGTCGATCGTATTCGGCGGCGTCTGCAGGGATCCCCCGGCTGTGTCGTCGAACAATTGGTGTGCCGGAGACTTCTCAAGCAGACTCGTCACCAGCGAAGGGATGTCTCTTCCCTCAGCAAACGATGGGGACACGGTCAATAGGGCCTCTGCTTCCGGCTTCTGAGCCGGGAGGAGTCGGCGCTCCGAAATCAGACGCTCGATTGTCTCCGCTGCCCGATCGGCGAGCCTCTCGTTAGCGAGACTCTCATACTCAGCGCGCCAGTCGATCTGGCCTTCGCTGAACTCGGCAAAGATCACGATCTGATCCGATCGGAAGATCTGTGCATCCTTGATCCTCGGTTTTTCGACAAGACTGACCTCTCGAATCTCATCGAGAGACCGTGAAAGCCCGAGTGAGAGCCCTTTTGCCTTCGACTGTCGAACCAGCTGGTCTGCCTCTTTGGTGAGCGAAATTGTGCCCATGAGGTTTTCGCCGTCCGCTTTGACATCGGTCAGCCAGCCCAGCTCCAGCGGAGAAGTGGAGTGCTCGATCAGGATCGGCACAGGCTCTGAAAAGGACTCGGCCAATCGGCTGATGTCGTTTTGAGTAATCGAAGCTCCCTTGTCAGGGTAGTCCCCAGCTTGGAAGAGCTTTGCTTGGCGGTCGGTCCACTCACGCGGTTCTAGGAGATGATTTGGCGGTTCACGGCCCGCCTGCCGGATGGCGTCTGCCAGAGCCAGCTTCTCATCCGAACTGAGATCTGCCCGCTCTCCTCTCCAGCCGGGGCCGGCTTTTACGGCCTTCTGGAGCAGGTGAGCAAGACCCTCCGGGCCTGCTGGCTGATTGATGTCATTTTTCATGTCAAGATCCAGCGGCTGTGCCGCCGCTGAACGCTGGGAGACCCGCTTAATTCGAAGGCAGCCGCCTCTGCTGAAAACCGGGTCTGAAAAAGGTCCCCAGTTGTCCCTAATTAGCCCGTGCACCGGGTGCCATAATGAATCTTCGCGTCTTGGGGCGCGAGGAGATCCTGATTGGCCAAAGCGACCGAACTCAAGCCTGAACAGCTGGCAGCACGAAAGTATGCCGACCGACTGATCCTCCAGCAGCTTACTGAGCTGAGCGAGGTATTCAAGCCGGGCGAAATTGCTGACAGGCTCAAGGACCAAGGACTCGGCCTTGCCGCTGTCCGAAGCCTGCTGGCTTCCAACCCAGATGTTTTTGCGTACAACGAGCGACGCTGGGTTCCTGCTGCTCGCGTAGAAGGCCAAGGCCGACCGTTCAGCGAAGCGATCCGATTGATCACCGACAAGTTCGGCGGTCCCATCCCGATGGATGTTCTGGTCAAAGAGGCAGCGCGCCTGACCGGTCGAGACGAAGACCAGGTCCGCGCGAACATTGAGCGTCTCGCTTCCTCCAGCGATGACTACATTCTTACTAAGAGCGGTGATGTGGTCAATGCGGCCTACCTTTTCACTGCTGTCGACGGCAATGAAGATGTTGAGTTCACCCTGAACGGCGTTGATACCAAAGAGGTCGATGCTGTCGAGAAGAAGCTTGGCAGCTTCGACTGGACTCAGCCGGATGCCATCATCTATGCGCTTGAGAAGACAGCTCCGGTCAGCATCAAGGCGCTGTCCGCGGCTGGCTGGCGCAGCCTGACGCCACAGGATCCGTTCACTCCTATGCTTTATGGCTGGAAGGAGTTCTCTGCAGAGCT
>JALGXY010000046.1 GCA_029824495.1 Fimbriimonadia bacterium | reverse complement strand
CCCTTAATGTAGATGCCGAGCCATTCTTCTGCTCCTGCCGAAGGCAGAACCAGCAGAGCGACCAGCACAAGAACCGGCATCAGTCTGAGTCTGAGTGACTTAATCATATTTTCTGAGAACATTCTGGGCTGCTGAAGAGTCCTTTTTCTTCGGACGAGGCTCTCGGCTGAATGAATCGGCAGACCTAGGGCCCCCTGCTCGAAGGCCATATCATTCCGAGCGCGGACCTTCGTTCTGCTGTAGACCATGTCAAAAACTCTAGTCATTGTTGAGTCGCCGGCCAAAGCCAAGACTATCAGTCGATTTCTTGGCAAGGACTATACGGTCCTCGCTTCTTACGGACATGTCCGCGATCTTCCTGAGAAGAGCGATCAGATTCCGGAAGAGTTCAAGAAGAAGAAATGGGCGCGGCTCGGCGTCAATATCGAGGCCGACTACGAACCGATCTATGTGATCTCATCGGGCAAGTCGAAACAGGTCGCAGAACTGAGAAAAGCTGCCAAAGCCGCCGAGCGCATCCTGCTCGCAACTGATGAAGATCGCGAAGGTGAGAGCATCTCCTGGCACGTCCTTCAAGTGCTGAAGCCGAAGAAATCGACCAAAGTCGAGAGAATCGTCTTTCACGAAATCACTCCTGAGGCGATCGAGGCAGCCCTCAACAAACCGCGAAGCCTCGACGAGGATCTGGTCAAAGCACAGGAGACTCGCCGAATCCTTGACCGGCTCTACGGTTATTCCCTTTCACCAGTTCTCTGGAAGAAAGTGGCGCCAAAGCTCAGCGCTGGTCGTGTACAAAGCGTCGCCGTTCGGCTGATCGTCCTGCGAGAAAGAGAACGAAAAGCCTTCACCATTGTCAGCTACAGCGGCATCGAAGCAGTCCTTCAGGCTGAAGCTGGAAGCTTCACCGCCAAACTTCAGCGGATCGACGACAGCAAGCTGGCGACGGGGCAGAGCTTCGACTCGACCGGCAGCCTATCTGAAAAGAACTCGTTCTGGCTGAAGAAAGATGAGGCGAACTCAGCAGCATCAAACCTGAAATCGGCGTCGCCTTGGAAGGTGATCTCTGTCGAGACCAAGCCGGGCGTCGAAAATCCTCCTCCGCCATTTATGACCTCGACGCTCCAGCAGGATGCAAACCGCAAATTTGGATGGCCGGCAAGGCGGACAATGCAGATCGCCCAGGAGCTCTATGAGGGCATCGATCTTGCCGGTGAGCGCACCGGTCTGATCACCTATATGCGAACAGACAGCCTTGCCCTCGCAGACCGAGCTGTCAACGAAGCACGCGGATTCATCAAGAGCGAATACGGTGCGGAGTACGTCCCCGAAAAACCGAACCGCTACCGCAGCCGAGCCAAGAATGCACAGGAGGCTCATGAAGCGATTCGACCGACAGACGTCAATCGAACCCCGCAGCAGCTCGCCAGCCACCTTTCTGCTGAGCAGAAACGACTGTACGAACTGATCTGGAAGCGAACAATGGCCTGCCAGATGGCCAAAGCCAAAGTCGAGCGAACCAAAGCCCAAGTTTCAGTTGAGGAATCGGGAAGAGAGCTCATCTTCGGTGCATCAGGCAAGAGAATCGCGTTTCCCGGGTTTTTGAGAGTCTACGAAGTCGGCACGGACGAGGCCAAGGAAGAAGAGGCACGACTGCCCAAGCTGTCCGAAGGCGAAACCGTCTCACCCGAGGCGATCGAAGCAACAGAACACACGACTCGGCCGCCAGCGCGATACACAGAAGCGACCCTGATCAGAACGCTGGAATCAGAAGGCATTGGCCGCCCCAGCACCTACGCCAGCATCATCGGGACGATCCAGGACCGAGGATACGTCTTCAAAAAGAAGAACGAGCTGATCCCAACCTTTACGGCTTTCGCAGTAACCGAGCTTCTTGAGGGAGCATTCAGTGACCTGGTCGACATCGGCTTTACAGCCCAGATGGAGACCGAACTGGACGAGATCGCCGAAGGGGACCGAGATCCGGTTGCCCATTTGAGAGGATTTTATGAAGGCGGAGACTCCGGGCTCGGCATCGACCAGCAGATCAAAGACAAGACCGCCGATATCGAATATCCGGCGATCGCTGTCGCTGAAAAAGTGGTCGTCAAAATCGGTCGCCAGGGCCCCTATCTCCAGCAGGAGAAGGGCGAAGACCTGCAGCGGGCGAGCCTTCCGGAAGACATCGCTCCAGCCGACCTGGATGAGCAGACAATTGCCGACCTGCTGAAGGCGAGCGCCGAAGGGCCGAAAGCTGTCGGTGAAGTCGGCGGCAAGAAGATCTTTGCAAAGAAAGGGCGGTACGGCGCCTATCTCGAAGTTGAATCAGATGGCGAAGAGAAGCCGAAGCGCGTCACTTTCCCACCAGACCTCAAACAGGACGAGATCACGCAGGCCGACCTTGATACTCTCATGTCCTATCCGAGAATCATCGGCACTCACCCGGAGACGAGCAACGAAATCAAACTCGCGCTCGGCCGATACGGGGCCTACATCACCTGTGGTGATCTGAACGCAAATGTCGGCGACTGGCGCGAAGGTGCGGGGCTCACTCTCGACCAGGCGCTGGAGCACCTGGCGAAGTCGAAGCGCAAAGCGAGCCGTGAAGCGATCAAGAGTTTCGGCACTCTGCCTGAGATTGAGGGCGAAGTCAAGCTAATGGAGGGTCCCTATGGCCCCTACGTCACGAACGGATCGGTCAATGCGACCGTGCCGAAAGGTACAGATCCGGAATCGCTGACTGTAGAGCAGGCCGCTCAGCTAGTAAAAGACAAGATCGCTGCTGGGCCGAGCAAAAAGCGCAGCTTCAAGCGCAAGAAAAAGTCTTAGTACTTTGAGACTGAGGGGTCGATTGTATCGGCCCACTCATTCATTCCGCCCGCCATGTTGCGGACAGTTTTAAATCCGGCCGAGATCAGCATATCGGTGATCGTGCTGCTGCGGTTGCCTGTTCGGCAGACCACGACGATGTCGGCATCTTTGTCCAGCTCCCCGATACGAGACATCACCTCATCCATGGGGATCTCGACCAGGTCGTCAAATCGGCTAATTTCAAGTTCAAACGACTCCCGAACGTCGAGCAGGACAAGATTGTCGCCACGGTCGAACGCAGCCTTTAGCTCTTTGCAGGAAATTTCAGGAGTCATGATCTTGAGGCTACCCGCCTAACTGACCGTCGCGAGGGCCAGACTGCTTCTCTGCTCTTTTGCCCGGTCCAGAAGTGCCCGATGCTCTGGCCTTTCCAGGTCCGGGTCTTCGTCGAGAATGTCCATCGCAGCCTGACGCGCGATTTCGAGCTGCTTCTGGTCATTGATCAGGTCTGCTACCAAAAACTCTGCTCGACCACTCTGCCGGGTGCCCGCCATGTCACCCGGTCCACGGATCTTGAGATCCTCTTCGGCGATCTCGAACCCGTCAGATGTTCGCTGCATGATCGAGAGCCGCTGCTCAGCGTCCGGCGTCTGTGCATCCGAGATGAGAATGCAGAACGACTGATGATCGCCTCGGCCGACTCTGCCGCGAAGCTGGTGGAGCTGCGACAGGCCGAACCGGAACGCATCCTCGATCACCATCACTGTCGCGTTCGGAACATCGATTCCGACTTCGATCACCACGGTTGCGACAAGAATCTGAATCTCGCCTTTGCGGAACCGCTCCATGATCTCCTCCTTTTCAACACCTTTCATCTGGCCGTGAAGCAGCCCGATCTCCAGATCCGGATAGACCTCCTCCTTGAGCCGATAATGGAGATCCTCTGCCGCCTGAGCCTGCATCTTCGGCGAATCGGCAATCATGGGGCAGACAAAGTACGCCTGGCGGCCTTCGTCGATCATTTTGCGGACTCCCTGATACACCTTGGCCCGTTCGTTCGCCCGCTTCCAGTGGGTCTTGATGGGTTTGCGGCCAGGAGGAAGCTCGTCGATCACGCTGACGCTCAGGTCACCGTAGATGGTCATCGTAAGGGTCCGCGGGATCGGCGTTGCCGTCATGACCAGCACGTCGGGGTGGGTATCGCTCTTCTGCCGAAGGGCGGCTCGCTGCATCACACCAAACCGGTGCTGCTCGTCGATCACAGCCAATCCTAGTTTGTGGAATTCCACGCCTTCTTGAATCAGGGCATGAGTGCCGATGCAGATCTGCGCCTCTCCCGAGGCTGCCTGCTGCAGGGCTTTGCGCTTCTGCTGCGCGGTCTGCTTGCCAACCAAGAGCGCGACGGTGATCCCCATCGGCTCGAAGAGCTTCTTTAAACCCAAGAAGTGCTGCTCGGCCAGGATTTCGGTCGGCGCCATCATGGCTGCTTGATAACCGCAGCGAACAGCGGCGAGGATCGCACAGGCCGCAGCTGCGGTCTTTCCCGAGCCAACGTCTCCTTGAACCAGGCGATTCATTGGAGCGCCACGCTTCATGTCTGCCCAGATTTCACTGACCACACGCTGCTGGGCGCCTGTCAGCTCATATGGCAGCATTCTGCAGACCTCCTCTTCGATCGTGGAGTGCTTGTCGTTCTCGGCAAAAAGGCTGCCTCCAGTCGGCTGAACAGGAGGGTCGTCAATCGGGAACGCGATGCCGACCTCTTGGGCGGTTTCCCGCTTCATCATCTGTAGAGCGAGCTGAAGATAGAAGAACTCCTCGAACACGAGCCGTCGACGGGCGTCCAGTCGGGCCCGCTCAGATTCAGGCATGTGCATCTGGCGCAGGCACCAGCCGACCTGATTCAGCCGGTGAGCCTTTCGAAGCGAGTCGGGCAGCGATTCGGGCACCTGAGAAGCGAAGTATTCAATCGCGCTGGCGGCTGCCTGCCTCATCGCCCATTGGGGCACTCCTTCCTTTAGGCCGTAGACCGGGACGATTCTCGCGAAGTCTTCTGCGTCGTCGTCATCGTCGATCGCCTCCCACTCAACACTGTGCATCTCGAGACCACGCCTGCCCTCCTTCACCATGCCGTAAGCGATGATCTCGCCTTTGACTTTCTGCAGCTCTTTGCCGATCCAATGCTGGTTGAACCAGACGAGGTCGATCAC
>JALGXY010000045.1 GCA_029824495.1 Fimbriimonadia bacterium | reverse complement strand
AGATTGATCGACCCGTGCCTGGCTGACTCCAGCAGCTCCAGCGGCATGATCTGGCCATAGGCCGCCACCAGGTGGACGTCGGCATCCAGCGCTCTGATCTGCTCGATAAACTGAGGATCGCGGCAGCGATCTGGGGTCTCGACCGGGAGGCCGAGCTCCAACGCTCGGGTCTTCACGGGAGTCGCTCGCATCTTCAGCTTGCGGCCGGTCGGCTGGTCTGGCTGGGAAACAACCAGTACGATCGAGTCCTTCAGAGCCTCCATCGCAGGTATCGCAAAATCGGCCGAGCCGAAGAAGACGAGCCGCATCAGTCCTCGTCTTGGTCGTCTGGGTGACGCCAGTGCAGGGTCGATTCGTCAACCTTGTCAATGAAGAGGACGCCGTTCAGATGGTCAATTTCATGGAGAGCCACCCGGGCATCGATCCCTTCAAGCACCAGCTCAACGTCTCTGCCTTTGCGGTTGAGCGCCTTGACTTTGATCTTCTCAGGCCGCTCAACATCGCCGTACAGGCCGGGAATGCTGAGGCAGCCCTCTTCGCCCATCGCGGCACCCTCTTCTTCGAGAACTTCTGGGTTGTAGAGGATCATCGCGCTGCCTTCCGGCGCGATCACAATAAGCTGTTCTGATACGCCCACCTGAGGGGCGGCGAGGCCGATGCCTCGAGCCTGTTTCATGATCTTCACCATGTTTTCGGCCAGATGCTTGTGCCGAGCGGTCACCTTGGCGACCGGAGCAGCCTTGGCTCGCAGCACATCTGCCGGAACCTTGACGATTGGGCGGTCATCTGACTGCTCAAACAGGGGTTTGAATGCCTCTGGGACGACAATCTCCATCGCCGTGATTATGGCAGGCGCAGGCCGAAACGGCAGGAGAAGCCCCACTTTCCGACATCATCGCCGATCCAGCGAATCAGCGTCCAGCCTCGCTCCTCGAAGATAGTCCAAAAAACTTCCGGCTCGTGAACGCCGCACTCCGCGACCAGAACGCCTCGCGGCTTGAGCCTGGCTGAGGCCTGCTCCGCAATTCGCTTGAAGTGGGACGTCCCCTGATCGGAAGAGAAGAGTGCCTTTGCTGGCTCCCACTCGGCAACATCGCGAGGGAGATCTGCGTTACTCGCCACATACGGTGGGTTTGTGATAATCAAATCGAATTCGCCAGCAACAGAGTCGAACAGATCCGATTCCAACCACTCGACATCAAGGTCGGTGCGCCGCCCGTTTTCTCGAGCGACCTTCAGGGCGGCGGGCGAGATGTCTGCTCCCACAACATCAGCTGATGGCAAGGCGGCTTTCATGGCCAGAGCGATGCACCCGCTGCCTGTTCCGAGGTCCAGAATCCGACTGGCTGGCTCTGCCAGCTTCAGAGCCTCTTCGACCAACGACTCTGTTTCAAATCTCGGCACAAGAACGCTCTCATCGACAAGCAGATCGAGTCCGCAGAATTCACGATGCCCCAGAATGTAGGCGAGCGGCTCCCAGTTCAGCCTCCTTGTCAAGAAAGCTTCTGCCTGCTCGTCGATGGGGGCCTCCGGGTGAATCTTGATCCAGACCCTGTCTTTGCCGGCTGCATGAGCGGCAAGAAGCTCTGCTTCGAGTCGAGCGGCGGCGTGTCCTGCTTCTGCCAATCTGGCAGAGGCCGATTCGATCCAGAGATCAATCCTCACGGGCGCAGGCAAATGCCTCCAGCCGATTGAAGTGCTCATCCGAGAGTTCGGCTTCGAGATAGATGCCGTCTTCGCGGTAATCCTTGCGAATAATCCTTCCCTGGCCGTAAGCCGATTCGACGAGCTGGCTCTTGTCATACGGCACCAGCACCGTCAGGCTTTTTAGACGACCCGAAAGCTTCTTCTTCATCGCAGCGAGCAGATCATCGATCCCATCGCCATTCAGCGCACTGATAGGGATCGCATCAGGAAACGCCCGCTTGGCCTCGGCCACAAACTCTGGATCCGCAATATCGACCTTGTTGAGCAGGATCAGATCGGGCACGTCTTGAGCACCCAAACCGGCCAGGGTCTCATCGACTGCATCCATCTGGATCTCCCAATCTGGGTTCGAAACATCGACCAGATGAAGGAGAATGTCTGCATTGATAGTCTCTTCAAGAGTGGCGCGAAACGCGGCAACCAGCTGGGTTGGCAGGTCTCGGATAAACCCGACCGTGTCGACCAGAAAGAACGAAAAGCCATCGGACTGATCAACTTTTCGGGTGGTCGGATCGAGCGTCGCAAATGGCATCGCGTCTGCCAGCACGCTCGTCCCCGCCATATGGTTCATCAGCGTCGATTTGCCCGAGCTGGTGTATCCCACAATCGCAGCCGTTGGACTGGCAATGTTCTTTCGTCCCGCCCGCTGCAGGTCGCGATGCCGCTTCACCTGATCGATCTCGCCTTTCAGTTTGGAGATCCTGTCACGCACCATTCTGCGGTCACTTTCAAGCTTGGTCTCACCAGGACCGCGCATGCCGATGCCGCCTCGCTGCCGTTCGAATTTAGTGTAGACACTCATCAGCCGCGGCAGGCGATAGGTGTACATTGCCAACTCGACTTGAAGCTGCCCCTCACGGGTGAAAGCTCGGGACGCAAAGATGTCGAGAATCAGCTGTGTCCGGTCGAGAACACGGCACTCAAACGCCTCCTCTAGGTTGCGCAGCTGAATGCCGGAGAGCTCGCAGTCGAAGACGCAGGCATCGGCGCCAGTCTCGGCGATCGCAAGTTTGATCTCCTCAACCTTGCCTTTGCCGATATAGGTCGCCCGCAGCGGCTTCTTGACCTTCTGCCGAGCAGAGCCGGCAATATCACCGCCGGCAGCCTCGATCAGACCTTCCAGTTCCGCTTCGCAGATCAAGGTCTCAGCGTCGTCCTCGTGAACATACACAAGGAAAAGTGAGTCTCGATCTTCTGGCTGACCTGGAATTGCTTGGCTCATGAACCTCCGGTCAGAATCGCACGATTCCGTATCGAGCTTCCAGGGTCAGACCGTTGAAGCTGATGCCGTCGTGCTCTGGGTAGACGTCGTACCTCGCCGACATCGAGAATCGGGAGTTGAATACAACGCCGAATTCAGCGTTCGCATTCATGCCGAGCCTCTTTCCGGAGAGCCGAGATTCACTCGGGCCGATTCCGTAATCGATGTAGCTTGCGCCGCCTCTTACTGCAAAGAAGGGCATCGGGCCGTCATCCGGATTCGACAGCGGGAAGACATAGCCATAGCTGGCGCTCAGGGCAAAAACATGGTTGCCGTTGGCCCGTTTGCTGACAGCGCTCCAGCTCTTGGTCGGGCGTCGCCTTGTGCCATAGCCGTAGTACTTGGTCTGGCCGACACCGAAGCTCGCCCACGAATCACCGAGCGCATCTTTCAGCGCCTGCGACTGAGGGAAGAATATGCCCGCCTCAGGGCCGACAAACTGCTCGTTGTAGGTGAATTGAGCCTGAGCTGCTGAAGAGAAGCCCAGGACGCCGAGAAGCACGAATGTCCATCGTCCGCGGTTCATCAGCCTATGGTACACGATAACAGGCTCAACTGTACCCGTTCAATGTCGGTCCATCGGCAAGGGCTTCGACCGTTTTGGCCGAGCCTTCAATCGCGGCTTCCATCAGTCGCCTGCCTTTCTCAGCGGTGGCGTAGGTGGCGTAGCCACGAGATCCCTCTTCGGTCATCTCGTTGAACATCCAGACCATTCCGTCGATCTCTGGTTCGCAGGTGAAGCCGTCGTCCCGCAGTTTTTCAGTCCGGACCAGGTCGGGGCGGACATGCATCATCATGCTCGCTTCGGCCTCGCAGGCGTGCTTGATCGACTTTTCTGGCCCTTCCATCACCTCCGCGCTCAGGCCTTCAGGCATATGCTGGAAGTAGCCGGAATGGCCGATCAGAATCTCGCGATTCGCCTCTTTCAGCTTCCGGCAGGCGATGCCGTTCGGCTCGGTGTTTCCGCCATGGCCGTTCAGGATATAGAACTTCCAGAAACCGTGGGGCATCAGCGAGTCGACGACCGCTTCAACAGCCAGACCATAGCCCTCGAACGAGGCTGAAATCGTGCCGGAAAAACTGAGATGGTGCCCCGAGGCTCCCTGCCAGATTGTCGGAGTCAGGAGCACTTTATCTCCCAATTTCTGCTCGACACCCTCGGCGGCAGCCGTGGCAAGAATCGTATCGGTAAAAAGCGGAAGGTGGGGGCCGTGCTGCTCCAGAGACCCGGTCGGAATCAGCACAACCGCGTCTTTAGAAGCGGCTGACACATCCTGCCAGGTCATCTGAGAGAGAATCATCTTTGATCAGGGTAGAGATCTTGTATCAGCATATTCACCGATGCGTGCATCTCTTTGTCGCGCGCCAGCATGCCTTCAATCTTCTTGTAGCCATGCATCATCGAAGTGTGGTCTCGGCCGCCAAACAACTCGCCTATATGCTTCCAAGAATCGCCAGTAATGCGTCGAGTCACGTACACAGTCACGTGGCGAGCAAAAGCGATCGGCTGCTTGCGTGAGATTCCAAGAATATCGTCTGAGGGGATCCGATAGTGGTTGGATACCTGGTCCAAAATCTGCTGGAAGCTCGGCTTGCGTCGCAGGGTGTTGATGTAGTCCTTCTCAACGATCTCCTGCGCCAGTTCGAGCGTGATGGGGGAGCCGTCCATGCTGGCATGGGCAGCCAGCTTGGTCAGAGCACCCTCCAGAGTTCGAACACTGCCGCTGATGCCTTCAGAGAGGCACATCGCGATGTCATGGTCGATGTGAATGCTCTCCTGTTCCGCCTTTTTGAGCACGATCGCGCACCGGGTCTCGGTGTTCGGCATCTGAATATCTGCAACCAGTCCAGCTTCAAATCGAGAGCGCAGGCGCTCCTCCATCAACAGGAGATCGCGGGGCGGGCGGTCGGAGCACAGAACGATCTGCTTGCCGAACTGCTGAAGGTAGTTGAAAGTGTGGAACAGCTCTTCCTGAGTGTGATCCTTGCCTCGATTCGGTTGTTCTGAAGAGCGTGGATGAAATCCTCGGTGAACTGCTGAGCCGAGATATACATGACGGGATAGTTAGGATCCCTCATTAAAATCTCATTTGCGATCGAGTGCAGCAGGTGTGTTTTGCCGAGCCCAGAGGGGCCGTAGATGAACAGCGGGTTGTACTTCTGCGCCGGCTTCTCGGCCACAGCTTTGCAGCCCGCATAGGCGAGCCGGCTCGACTGACCAACGACAAACGTTTCGAACCTGTAGCGGGGGTTCGGCTGGAAGCTCGGGCCAGCAGAAGGTGCCTCAAGGGAGCTTTCCGACTGAACACTGACAGCACCAGCTGTTTTCGAGGCACGGCCAGGATGCTCGTTCGGCTTGACCTGAATCTCGATCCGAACCTCCATCTCAAGAGAGTCGGAGAGGTTCTGCGTGACGATGTCGAGATAGCGGTCTTCGACCCACTCTTTCACAAAGCGACCTGGGGCGTGGAATTCGGCTGTATTCCCATCAAATGATGCTGGCACGAGCGGCTTCAAAAACCTCTGAACTGAGGTGGCCGGCATCTTCGTTTCCAGCTTTGAAATCGTCTGCTCCCACGCAGCACGGATATCATTCATCTGAGGGTCCTCTTCCAACAAAAATTGATCTGACATTGTGATCTTAGCCGCTCCCGCAGCAAAAGTAGGATTCGAATTATACACATCGAATTCACCCCTGTCTAGAGTGTCGATTTGAACCTAAACCCCTCTTTTTGGTCAGGTTCAATCGAATCTGAAAACTGGGGCACAAAGAAAATCTGAAAAACTTTTGCCCATAGTTTTCCACAGGACCACTTGTCGCGGATTTTGCTACACTCTTCTCTGGTGAATGATCGCGTCTTAGGTGTCCTGAGAGGAGGGGATATGCCGGTGCAGAAAGTGCTCGATTGGGCCGCATCTGCGACCATCCTGCTGGCTGCCGACGGGGCAGGCAGATCGCTGCTCAATTCAGGCCTGAAACCGGTGGTGATCGGCGACCTCGATTCGTTTCATGGGGACGTTCCAGACGGGATAACCGTGATTAAGGATGAAGATCAAAACCGGACCGATTGCGACAAGCTGCTCACTTATGCTGAGCAGCTTAACATCACCAAACTGACACTTATCGGTTTAGAGGGAGATCGACTCGATCATATGTTGGCGACCCTGTCCAGCTGTCTCTGTTCGAGCCTAGAGATCAGAATTGTTCTTAGGAGAGGAATCGGCTATGTGCTTAATTCAGGTAGCAACAGGCTGATAAAGCTGCACAGAGGGCAGAGATTCTCGCTGATGCCGATCGGCGTCGCTGAGGGAGTTACTCTAAAAGGCGCCGAGTGGGAGCTCGAAAACGCTCGGCTTGCGCTCGGTGAACAGACCTCCATTTCGAATCGTGCGAGGGGCGAAATCGGGGTCTCCATCTCCTCGGGAAGCCTCTTGACGATCTGTGAAACTGAGCAGGACGAGGCGCCTTCGTGGTGAGTCTTGGCCCGCTCGACATCGGCGTCATTCTTGTCTTTGTCGCGGCGATTCTCGCACTCGGATTTTCTGCAAAGCTCCGTGAGTCTTCCGCCCTGCAATTTATCTCCGCTGGCCGCGCTCTGACCCTTCCGCTCTTCCTTGCGACGCTTGTCGCCACCTGGTATGGCGGAATTTTGGGGATCGGCGAGTCGGTTCAGTACTTCGGTTTTGGCACTCTTCTGCTGATGGGCTGCCCCTATTATCTGTTTGCGCTCATCTATGCCCTGTGGTGGGCAAAGCGGGTCAGGCAGGTGGAGCAGATCAGCATCCCAGAGCGGATCGCGAGGCGATTCGGAAAGAGTGCTGGCCTGACAGCCGCGGGACTGGTCTTTCTGCTCGGTGTTCCGGCAGCGCATGTTCTCATGCTCGGCACTCTGGTGCAGCTCCTGACCGGCTGGCCGCTGGCTGCGTCCTGCGTCATTGCGCTCATTGTCGGAATGGGCTTCTTATATAAGGGAGGGTTGCTGGCGGACGCACGCATGTCGCTGCTCGCCTTCTCGATGATGTACATCGGGTTTGCCGTGATTGTCGGCTGGTGCCTGATGCACTATCCGTTTGGCGCAACAATGGCTGCGATCGAGCCGGACTATCTCAGGTCGTGGACAGGCGGCAACGGCCCGCTCATGATCACGAGCTTCTTCATCCTCGGCTCCTGGACCTTGATCGATCCTGGCTTCCACCAGAGGGCTGCCAGCGCCAAGACACCTGAGATTGCACAGAAGGGCGTCTTCCTTGCGGTTCTCTTCTGGTTCCTGTTCGACTTGATGACGATCAGCACCGGCATGTACGCGCTGAGCCTCCTCGACCAGACCGTCAGCGATCCACTCCACATCTTCCCTGCGTTCGCCAACCAGGTGCTGCCTGACGGCCTGAACGCCGTCTTTCTGTGCGGTCTGCTCGGCACGATCTTAAGTGCGATGGTCGGCTACACGCTGGTCTCCGGCGCCTCATTCGGCCGAG
>JALGXY010000044.1 GCA_029824495.1 Fimbriimonadia bacterium | reverse complement strand
GGCCTGATAAGTGCAGTTTTAATGTCTTTTTTATATATACTTGACCCTCTTGAGGTGAGCAACACAGCGTCAGAACAGTCTCTGAAGTAGCTCGGATTCACACCGAGTTGATTCGCCTCTTCAGCTGAGACAACCTGCCGCCCCGGCATAAATCTAGCGGCCGTAGCGACGTAGATATGCGGCGCTCGGAAATAGGGCTGGGTCTGGCTGGTGTAGTAGTGCTCTGCCTGCCCGCCATCGAACATCATCTGCTCTGGCTTAGTCCAGTTGATGAAGTCGCTTGACGTGCTGCGGCTGATCGATCTAAGGCCTGAGTATCCTCCGCCCGTCCAGGTGCGCAGATAGCAGACATAGAGCTGTTCAGATTCAGACCAGAAGCTCACGTTCTGCGAGTCAAACATGCCGCCGGTTACGACCGGCTCCTGTCTGAGTCTCTTCCAGTTGATCCCGTTCGGTGAGATGTAGGCGATCAGCCCCGAAGCTTCGGTCCCGCCCAGACCCTTGAATTTCTCATCAGGGTCGATGCCTTCCCTGCTGTCGAGGAACGGGCTGAAATTGTGGGTTACCGGCGCTGCATTCGCCAGGATCACATTATTGGCTTTGGTGCCGTTCACTTCAAAGAGCCCGAGATTTGGCCTGGTCCACTCGATGCCGTCATTTGAAAGCGCAAGACAGGTCGTCTCGATGTTCGAGCCGTCTCCGCCCGCCTTGGGCAGACCCCGGTAGAACAGCATGTACCTGTCGCCATCTTTAATGACGGTTGAATAACCGCAGAACGGGCCTTCCCAAGGCTTGTCGAATTGGAAGACCGGCCCTTCGTCGTGAAGGGTCCCAATCTCAAGGGTGACTCCTTCCATCGACTCAATCAGGTGCCGATCGACAAACAGCTCTCGGCGGCTGCCCAAATCGAAAGGGGACGTGATTAAGACAGCAGCTGTAACGCAGGCGATCATGAGCTCACTTTACTCACCATGGCGGCAAAGGGAACGTGTTTTGCAGTGCCGGATGGCATCCGCTTGAGGAGTCTAAGCCGCTCAAGCAGATGCCTGACTGAGAATCACTGAAACTCTACGCACTTACAGGAGCTGTCGATCTCGGTATCTGCGTGTTTCCAAACCTCGGCAAACACTGCATCATTGGAATCTGCTTCTCCAGTCTTGCCCTGGCCACGAAGCGCCTGGGAAAGACCATAGAGAGCCCAGCCATTGTTGCGAACCCGTCTTAGATCCTCTCTGTAGACTGACTCGGCTTCTTCGAAGCGACCAGCCTTGATCATCACTGCGCCAAGAGCGTGTCGCGGAGGCATCAGCCAATCGGGCGGCTCCGTGTAGGTGAGCTGATCTTCTGCTGCAGCAGCCTTCTTAAGGGTTTGAATCGACCTGTCCAGATCGCCTTCACCCAGCAGAATCTCTCCATTCATCAGGTGTTCGGCGACGGCGATCACCTTGTCGGTCGTGCTGAAGGGCATGCCCCACTCATCTGCCGGCACATTATTCTTAGCGTCGTAGAACAGTGACTGCTCCATTCGGGCACGCTTTGCATCGCCCTTGACCGCCCAAGAGATCGCCCGAGCCATATGGCGAATCGTCCTGTCTAGAGGAAAGGCCTCGTCGGGTTCTGGCATTTCCAAGATTTCATCCCAAAGACCGAACCGCACTTTAACTTCAAATTCGGCTCCTCCGATTCCGTCGACGAAGGCTGCGTACTGCTTCATCACATACTTCGGGAAATAGTCCATCGACTCGGCCCAGCTCGACTCGGCATCTGCACGCCGACCTGACATCATTGCAGCATAGGAGAGCATCGCATGGTTGTGCGACATGTAGAAGACCTAATTTCCCTGTTGAGGGGACTTAGCCACCTACTCTCTTTCAGCCTCAATTGCCATCCTGCTCGACTCAATGCCATCGTTCCATCTGCCCACTCGAACATAGATATGCGAAGGCATGTGAACCATATGTCCAAGATCCGGTTGGAGTCGAAGCAGATCGTCTGCAGCCTCTTCTGCGAGCTCGGGCGTGTAGCTGCCTTCGACGGCGTGAATGTAAAGATGCGGGGCCAAAGGGTGCTTTGAGTCGAGTTCAACCGCACCCTGCACGATTTTGATAATCTCCTCTGTCCATGGCTTTGGTTTCCCGCCTGAGAAATGCAGATCCCAGGGATGAAGAATCATTTCTGACTCCGCGTAGAGGGAGACGATGTCAGCATCGGCCGGATACTCTGATGCCAATTTCTTCATCGCGTCTCGGTATGCCAGATCGAGTGGCGCCCTTGCTGCTTCCGAGTCCGAGCTGAATCTTGCTCGGGCAGCTGTGATCATGTTTCTCTCTTTCTGAGACGCACGCGCGGTTTTCGCCCGCTCCAAAGCCTCCCACGCAGCAGTCGCCTTATCTCGCGGTACTTCTGTGAAGTTGATGTGCGGTCCATTTGATAAAGCTACGCCCCACCAATTCATGGCACAGTCTGGGTCGAGCTTTGCGGCGTGCTCAAAGGCCTTCAGCGATTCATCTAAGTTAAATCCGTAAAAGAAAGCTAGACCCTGGTCGAAGTAGCGTTGCGAAAGCTAGTTGTTTGTGCTGACTTTCATGTGCAGCCCGCCCAGCTCATCGAAAAGATGCGGTGCATCTTGAACCGGCGAGGCGATAGCAATGAAAGCAGCCAGTGCTGCGGCTGTTGTCATAGTGGCTCCTTTGCCTGACTATCGATTGTTACATACCTTTGGAAAGGGCTTCAAGTTTACGAATGTGTATTCGCCCTGCTACTCGCCGAGCACTCCGCCAAGCCGAATCCTGGCCGCCCCTTTGAGGACCACTCGGTCTTCATCGAGCCCGACTTCAGCGAACCCGCCTCGACTCGATAGCTGAACAGCCGAGAGGTGAGTCTTGCCGAACTTTCCGGCCCAGTACGGCGCAAGAGTACAGTGAGCCGACCCGGTGAAATGATCTTCTGGAACCCCTGATTGCGGAGCAAAGAACCGCGAACAGAAGTCGGTCTCCTCACCAGGTGCGGTGATGATCAGACCACGCATTCCCGCTGCCTCTATCGCCTCTAAGTCCGGTTCAAACTCCTCTACCATTCTCTGCGAATGCAGCACAGCAAAGTAGTCCCTCGGGCTGACCCCAAACCAGGACGAACCGCTTGCGACCCTCGCCAGAGGGTACGGAGTTGAACAAGACTCAGCGGGAGCCGAGGGGAAATCGAGGCTGATTCGATCACCATCGGAACGGCAGATCAACTCTCCGCTCTTGGTCTGAAACCGCACTTCATCATCGGCCAGCCCATTCGAAAACAGAACTTTGGCCGACGCCAGGGTGGCGTGGCCGCACAGATCAACTTCGCAGACGGGGGTAAACCAGCGCAGCTGCCATTGGCCGTCAACTTTGCAGACAAATGCGGTCTCTGCCTGCGCCATCTCTTCTGCCAGCTCCTGCATCCATTCTTTTCGGGCTGGAGCGTCGAGAAGGCAGACGCCAGCAGGATTGCCGCGTTCGCGCTTCCCCACAAACGCATCGACGAGAAAGATGTTGTTCAGCACAGAATGAGCTTAGCCGACAATCAGGGGCAGGCTCAGGATCGCAGATAGGCTGGCGAGAACACGATGATCACATCGCCGCGCAGGAGCACATGCTTGGCAGCCTCTTTGTGTCGGATGGAGCGGCCACCCGATTGAACAGCCAAGACCAGCTGCCCCTGCAGTGAATTCACATCTGAGGGGAACAGCCCGAGATCCTCTTCTTTCACCTCGTAGTCAAAGATGTCGGCGCCACGGCCGTGTTCATACATCTCTTCCATCATCGAGGCTGCAAAGGGAGATGTCGATGCTGCTGCCAGAAGCCGACCGCCTCCCGCCGCAGGAGTGATGACCACAGACGCCCCGCTGCTTCGAATCAGCTTGGCATTCTCATCCTCGCGTGCTGCCGCGATGATGTTGACATCAGGGGCCATATCCTTGATGGTCAGACAGATCAGGACGCAGGTCTCGTCTCTGTGCGGCACGATGATCGCCTGTGAGGCTGTGTGGATCGACGCATCTTTCAGCGTTCTTTGACTAGATGCATCTCCGCGAATTCCGGTCAGGCCCAGTCTCGAGGCGTCTTCAAGAGCACTCTCGTTCTGGTCAATGACGAGGATCTGCTCAGGCTTGACTCCTCTTTCGATGAGCTCAACTGCAGCAGCATGCCCTTTGACGCCATAGCCGCAGATGACGAAGTGTCCGTTCAGATATTTGTGAAGTCGTTTCATTTCGATGTATTCGATCGATCGCCGCAGGACAAGCTCATAAGCGGTGGTGAGCAGGAGAACCCAGATAATGATCCGCAGCGGTGTGATCCCAAAGGCGACCAAGGCCCTGGCCTCAGGCGTGACGGGAACGATGTCGCCATAGCCCAGGGTGGTGACAGTGACAACGGTGAAATAGAGAACGTCAAGGCCGTTGACAACACCATCGATGTTGTCCAGCAGGCCGTCGCGCTGAAAGTAGAGCAGCCCCCAAGCTACGAGCACGATCAACGTTGCCCAGCCAAGCCGGACGACGAGAGTCTGAATCGGTCGCCTTGCTGGTCTTACCAGTCTTGGTACGTGCTCGTTGGCAGGCACTAGATTAGAGTAGCACAAGAGGGGATTGAATGCTGAAGTGGATTCTGATGTAATGGGGCCGAAAGGGCTCGTTCAAATGAGCCTGAGGAGGAAGTTTGCCCGAATGCAGGGAGAACCAGGGGCCGGTCGAACCTGGTCGATAGTAGAAATCCTGAGTTAGCCGGAGTTGCTGTCGTACAAATTGTCGTGCAAGACCGGTAGACGAGGTATGACGTGTTCGAGCATGGCTAACGCATGTCCAGACGAGAGTTGCATGTCCACGGCGGTCGTCAGCCTTGCAACTGAATGACCCTCATGAACTGAGTCAATCAGCCCTCAAAACGTAGTTGTGACCGTGATTGAACTGTGACGCCCACCGCCCGTAAATGGCGTGGTTCTCAGCATCAGTAAGCGATGGATCCCAATAGCGATGGCCGCTTGAGAAGCTCGTCTGCCGGTCCAGGATCACTCTGCCCATGT
>JALGXY010000043.1 GCA_029824495.1 Fimbriimonadia bacterium | reverse complement strand
CGAAGTCCTGATCTAGCCTGAGTAGGCGCCTCGCCAGATTGTCCCTGCGCCAGCAGCTGCGAAGCACAATCCCCAACTTCTTTGCGTCGATCCTTAGGCAAGGCGTAGACATTCATGCCAACTGATAGTCCAAAATGAAGTTGAGCCTGCATCTTCCTACCTTGGGCAGGCTCGCCTGAGCTGGCTAGTAGGGAGGCGTAGGTTGCCCCTGGAACTGTTCTTCGTACGTAGTAGCCACGGAACGAGCATTCGCGCTTCGGGATCTTGCGCTCATCAGTCCCGCCAGTTGGTCTCGGTCCAAACGCCACTCAGGCTTGTCTCTCGATATTTGGGCTTATTCAGAAGATTGGTCTAGCAACGTCTACTGGCCCCGTACGACAATTTGTACGACACCAACTCTGGCTAACTCAACAGTACAGGGGCGTAACTCAGGGTTTCTACCATCCATCAGGTTCAAACAGCCTCAAATCACCCTCCGTCCGGGCCATTCCAATTCAGGAACACGTCACGCTCCGTGCCAGGCAAGTGCGGAGTCACCCGATGGCCATCATTCTCTCGTAACTACACCCACTTGAGACGTCGTGGTCAGCCTTGATCTGTGGGTGGTTTGCGCCCTCTGAGCATCAGCGTAAAGATGATGACTGGCACCAGACAGCAGAGCGCTCCAAGAACGAAGAGTTCGTAGCCGTAGGCCTGAAAGTCCATTGGTCTGCAGATTACCTATTGAGTAGAAAGCGTGACACCCAAGAGAGTGCCCTCGGGTGTGACATCTGTGTGGAGGATGGCCGTCTCAGGACCACGGCCTGTGAGGCATGGACGCCTGACCATGCTTAAGTCCTGATCCGGTCGCAGCAGGCATCTGTTGACGGGCCAAGTACGACAATCTGTTCGAGAGCAACTCCCGCTAACTCAGGATTTCTACCATCTACTAGGTTCAAATACGCTCAGACGTCCCTCCGTACGGTGTTCTTTCCACCGCTGCTGGATCTCTGAACAGTTCGCCCTTCGGTGGTGAAAAGCTGAACCAGGCAAATAACGCGGCCATCAGTACGACACCAGTTGCTGCAAGTGGCCAATCGACGCCTTTGAGCCATACACGACAGCTGATCCATTGTGCGATGCAAACTGCCACAACGAAGATAGAAATGTCGACAACCAGCAGATTGTCACCCAGCAGCCAGGTGTACGCGTAAAAGAACCCGGCAATCAACGTGGGCCCAGCTGCAAGCGACGCGAGCTTTGCTGTCCATAGGGATCGCCGGAGCTCCTTGAGCCGGACATGCTCCACCCCAGCCCATATCAGCGATGGCCAAAAGAACAGCTTGAAGTGCTCCCACGTGCTCTCGTTGATCGGAGCCAGCCATGCGACCGCCTGCCATCCGGTCTCACTGTAAAGAAAGTGAAGAGGCGATCCAATCAAGACGATGAAGACCGCACCCCAAACCTCCAATCTGTTGATCGCAGTGCTTCTGGCCTCCTGAGTCATCTTAGTCTCCATCTCAAGAAGTTGAGACTCCCCCATGGACCGAGCTGGAGTGCGTCAATCTTAGAATGACGCGAATCGTTGAGAGTGTACCGGCCTGAGCCACGGGCGAATGCCAGTTCAATGTCTACCAGCCTTGTACGACAATTTGTACGACACCAACTCCGGCTAACTCAGGATTACGGCGGCCCAACTCAGGAATTCTACGACCAGCCAGGTTCAAACAGCCTCGATTCACCCTCCGTCCGGGCCATCCTAACTCAGGTTCAAGGTTAACAGTCGACCAGATCTCAATCCACTAATCTACGACCGGAACCAGGTGTCTCAGTTTCTCTGATTTGAACCTAGCGTATCACTTGGTCCTTGGCTTGGACTACACTGATACTGTGAGACTGCTGCGAGAGTTCAAGACCTTCATGATTGAAGGCGGGGGTGCCATCCTCAGCGCTGGCGTCGTAATCGGCGTGATCGCTGCGCAGACCGTAGAAGCCGTGATTGAGGCCATGGTGATGCCGCTTATCTCGACGGCCTTCGGCTCTACACGTATCTCCGAACTCCACTGGGTGACCTCTCAAGGCTCCACGCCCGGACCTTATCAGTCGATTGCTCAGGCTCATGAGAGCGGGGCAATCGTTGTGGCTTACGGCCGGGTGCTGACGAGTCTACTGTCCCTATTTGCCGTCGCCCTGGTCCTGTTCCTCTCGGCTAAGATTTTGAACAGAGTCCGCCCTAGAATCTCTGTTCTACATGAGAAGGACGCAGATTCTTAGATCCGCCCGCAGCAAGTGTTCAAGTCACTTATTGCGTCGCCGCTTCTTCGCTCGCCTGTCAGGAATCCAGTCTCTTAGTCTTTCCAACCTGCCAAAGCAGAGCAGCTTGTCGTCAGCCTCCAGCTCCCGCGTGCTGAGTGGATTTGCGATTGTCTTACCTTGACGCTCAAGCGTAAGGACGGAAATGTCTTCATCTCTCAGGCCACATTCTCGAATCGTCTTGCCGACAAGCGGAGAGCCTTCAGCTACGCTGATCTCGGCAACGCCGAATCCTTTGGAGACAGTAAGGCGTTCCCTGATGTCAAGCTCGGGAAACCGTACCATCTGTGCTACGTGGTCGATGATTTCGCCGGCAACATCTAGGCCAGTGCACGTTTCGATGCCCTCAAGGCCGGGAGAAGAATTGACCTCAATGACTTGTGGACCATCTGCTCCTTCTAGCATGTCAACGCCAGCTACTTGGAGTCCGAGTATTTGAGCGGATCTGACCGCAGTCTGCTCGTAGTCGGGATCTAGATCAATCGGCTCTGCGGTCCCTCCCCTGTGAATGTTCGACCGAAACCCCTGACCAGCCGCTACCCGACGCATAGCTGCTACGACACGGTCACCAACAACGAAGGCGCGAACATCTCTTCCTTTACTTTCTGCTACAAACTTCTGCACCATGACGTTCAAATTCGCCCCGTGCATTGCTTCTATGATGGCCTCTGCAACCTTCTGCGTCTCCGCTAAGATGACCCCGCGGCCCTGGGTGCCCTCAAGCAGTTTGATGATTACTGGGGCTCCGCCAACCTTCTCAATCGCCGTCAAGATGTCCTTCTCGTTGCGAACAAAGAACGACTCAGCAATTCCCAGGTCGTACTTGCTGAGTGTCTGGAGAGCTCTCAGCTTGTCTCTGGTGTTTTGTATCCCATGGGCCGAGTTGGCGCAATAGACACCCATTTGCTGAAACTGGCGCACGACGGATGTGCCAAAGAACGTGATCGATGTGCCGATCCTTGGAATCACAGCGTCAGGTTCTGGCAAGGGCTTGCCACAATAGTAGATCAGAGGCTCACCGCTGGCGAGGCCGATCGAAAACTTCAACGTATCGTAGACTCGGGCCTGGTGACCTCGCTCTTCAGCTGCTTGACATAGCCGCTTTGTGCTGTACAACCTAGGTCCGCGTGACAGGACTGCAATCTTCATTCTCACTTCTCTAAGTTGCGTGAACTTCAGACACATCCACAACGAAGTCACCCTTGAGAGCAGTACGGCCAAGAAGCATGCGGCACTTCATCTTTTGGCGCGAAACAAGGGTCAATTCGATCACTTTCTCTATTCCGCCGAGCTGTAGTCTCGTCGATACAACAATCCTGTCATCCGCGACACCCCGGCTTGATCTGACAGTGGCTTGCCGGACAACGACAGATGTCACAGGCACCCTCTTGTGCTGGGCTTTTCTGCTGAGAACGACTTCAAATGAAACCGTGCCATCACCATTTTCCTGTACGTTCTCGACGTGAATCGCGCTGGTCCTTGCCCCGGTGTCAACCTTTGCGACGAGACCAAAGATATCCCAGTCCGGGAGATCCACTTTCTCGCGCCATCCGACCGTGATCTTGCTCAATGAGAGCTATTCTACTCGGCAGGGCTGGGATCTACCCAGGTTTCATCAATTCGCTCCGGTGCGAGGCTTCACACTGAGTATGTGACCAACCCTGACTCCTATTCCGTCACAGGCATGATTTCAGGAAGTAGACAGATCTACTTGGGCTCCAGGTTGATATCAAAGTCAGGCCAAGCAATCCGCTTAACGGGTCCTGGGTGTGAACTGCGCTCGAAGACCGAACCCCTTGAAGCGTGGCGCATCGAACTTCCTAGAATACAGATGATCTTTGAACTTGCGTCTCGAGGGGCAGCGTTTAATCCCAAACCTTTGTTTCAGAGCCTTGAAGGACCTGCTGCCGCTCTTCTCGGAACCATTGCTGAGGAGCTTGTGAACTCGATCGAGACTGGAAATGATCATATATTTCGCTCAAATGCTGTACAAAGTATCGAGAGGGCGGTTGTTTCTCTAACCGCAGACTTGATCGTGCCGCGGGCCCATGTGAGCGTTCGACCCGAGATTGAAAGCCTTAGACCTACAGTTGTCCAAGCGATCAAATTTATTGAAGACAACCAGGGCGAAGGCATCTCTGTAGGCAGCGTAGGGAACCAGCAGAACACCAGCGGTTCGATCGACCTTGCTCATCAGCTTGATCGAATGGCGAACCTTCGCCCCGGCTCAGCAGTTGAGTCGATCGATCCGGTCGAGCGAGCCAAAGAACACCACTATTCCGACAAGGACGTCTTCCATGAAGCTGAGGTTTACGAATCTCGGCGTCAGACGACGGTGGAGTATCTGCGTGAGCTCAATGAAGATGACTGGAGCAAGACGTTCGTCCTTTCGGGCGTTCCGATCGCGATCAGTGAGTACGCCTCGCTGATCCTTTCAAATGACCTGTTCCACATGGATCAGATGTCATTGCACGTCGCCACTGAAGCGGCGACGATCTCGTAGCAGTCTTCTGCACGAGTGGTACGGGAAGGGCTCCGGCGCATGCCGGAGCCCTTCTTGGCGTCTAATCGCGACAGAAATCGTGCTGGGCGCGTATGATTGGCAGAGCCATGCGTATTTTCTGGACCGTCATTGTCGCTGCCCTGCTGCTTTCGGGTTGTGGAAAGGGAGCGGAGGAGGCCTCACCTAGTGACTCTGCCTTCAAAGTCGCACTGTTGACGCCGGGCCCCGTGAACGATGCTGGCTGGAGCGCACTCGCCTACCGCGGGCTCCAGGCGCTGGAAACAGACC
>JALGXY010000042.1 GCA_029824495.1 Fimbriimonadia bacterium | reverse complement strand
TTCAGCTCTGGAGCCTGATCTCAATTCAAGAGCCGACACGGCGCAACCAGATGGCAGAGCTGTGTGCTGATCAGGATCAGATCCATAAGGCGGGAGTCTTCTTCGCCCTGGTCGTCGACAATGCTCGGCTGAAGGCCGCAGCGGAGAGAGTGGGCGAGGATCCAGACGGCCTCGATACGGCTGAGTTCTACACCATGGCTGTTGTCGATGCTGCTCTCGCCGGCGAGAGGATGACCGTCGCAGCGGAACAGCTCGGCCTCGGCTGCTGTTACATCGGTGCCTTGCGAAATCATCCGAAAGAGGCAGCCGCACTACTTGGACTGCCGAAAAGCTGTTTTGGGCTGTTCGGTTTGGCAATCGGCTGGCCTTCAGAAGACTGCTCGGCGGCGATAAAGCCACGGCTCGACCAGTCGACGGTCTGGCACAAAGAAACCTACAATCGCGAGCTTGATCTTGCAGGTTATCACCGCCGCATGAGTGCGTTTTACGAATCGCAGGGAATGAAAGGAGCGGTGAACTGGTCGATGCGGTCAGGGCGCCGCGCGGGGCTTAAGAGAGTCGGCACTAGGATCGAAGTTAAGCCGTTCCTCACAGATCAAGAACTCGACCTGAGATAGAGATAAAAAATGCCCCGCCAAATCAATGACGGGGCTATGTTGGACCAGTACGTTTCCGAAGAAAGACTGTGGTTTACTGCCCTGATCTCTGTCGTCTCAGGAACGTGGGGATATCAAAATCGATGTCTTCAGTTGATTCGGCCTCAGCCTCTTGGCTGACGACAGCAGCTGGGACCGGTTCGGGGGCCTCTTCTATGACCGCGATGTGCTCCAGGTCGATCGGCTCGGGACCAGGGATCTCGACACCACGCCGCGACGGGGTTCGATCGATGCCCTCGCTGATGACAGCTTCTGCTTCGGTCGGTCGGATGGTCGGAATGCTGCCAGCCGATGCCATGCCTGCTGCAAGGATCGTGACCTGAACTTCGTCGCCTAGGGAATTGTCAAGCACATGACCGAGGTAGACGTCGCCTTCGTCGGCATCGGTGTACTTGGCCAATCCCTCCATCACGTCCTGAATCTCGCCAAGAGTGAAGTCGTCGCCCGCCGTGACATTAACGAGAAGCCGAGTGGCTCCGTCGAGGCCTGTTTCGAGCAGCGGCGAGGATGCCGCCAGTTCCGCAGCACGTGATGCTCGGTTGTCGCCTGTGCCTGAGCCCATGCCCATAACGGCGAGGCCCGCATCTTTCATTACTGAGCGGATATCTGCAAAGTCGAGGTTGATCAGGCCGGTGTTCAGCACGATGCTGCTGATGCCGCGCACGCCGTGTGTCAGCACTTCATCGGCCTTGAAGAACGCCTCTTCGACCTTTGTGGTGGACTCAACAGTCTCAATGAGCTTGTCGTTCGGAATGACGATCAGCGTATCGACTGATGCGGTCATACCGGCTGTTCCGTCTTCCGCCGATCTGCGTCGCTTGGGGCCTTCGAATCCGAACGGCTTGGTGATGACACCGACGGTCAGGATGTCGAGCCGCTGCGCGAGCATCGCCACGTGTGGGCCAGCACCTGTGCCTGTTCCGCCGCCCATGCCGGCTGTGACAAACACCATGTCTGCACCATCCAGCACCTCTAAGATCTGCCGCTCGGTCTCTTTGGCTGCCGCTCGTCCTTTTTCCGGGTCGCCGCCCGATCCCAGACCTCGCGTCAGGCTTTCGCCGAGCTGAATTTTTGTCTCTGCGTAGCAGGTCTGCAGGGACTGTGCATCGGTGTTCATCGCGATGAACTCGACGCCTTCAATTCCGGACTCGATCATGCGGTTGACTGCATTGCAGCCAGCGCCTCCGACGCCGATAACTTTGATGATTGCCTGCTGCTCAAACAGATTCATGGGGCTCATATCCTGGTGGTCCTTGCTGCCTGCCGTCCACAGTTGAACGGAACTTGCTGCTAAAGACGGCAGCAAAGAGAAAAAAGCACCGGGGCCTGGCAGCCCATCTTAAGATTTTTTCCACAGAGTGGGCGAGTATGCTCATCAGCATGAGTCAGCCCCTCGTCGGGATCATCATGGGGTCGCACAGCGACCTCGATTCGATGGCCGCTGCGATCGACACAATGAAGGAGTTCGGAGTGCCTTATGAGATGGAGATCGTCTCGGCACATCGCACCCCTCTGAAGATGGTCGAATACGCGACTACTGCCCGCACTCGGGGCCTCAAAACGATCATCGCCGGCGCAGGCGGTGCTGCCCACCTGCCAGGAATGGTCGCGGCGATGACCAACCTGCCTGTGATCGGTGTTCCTGTCGAGTCGAAGACGATGAAAGGCGTCGACTCGCTCTATTCAATCGTGCAGATGCCGCGCGGTGTTCCAGTCGCTACGGTCGCGATCGGCAACAGCCGAAACGCCGGACTGCTCGCCGTAAGGATGCTGGCAATGACGGACGATGAACTCGCCGGAAAACTGGATGACTTTCACCGAGAGCAGGAAGCGATGGTCGAAGCCAAGAACCGGGAGCATGCCGAGCGTGGCTGATCCGGTAATCCTTGATGGACGGGCGCTTGCGCGCGAGATCCGTGCTGACCTGAAGGCTCGATCATTGGCGCTGCGTGAAAAAGGTGTGATCCCCCGAATTGAGGCTGTAGTGGCTTCTCAAGACCCGTCGAGCCTCGCCTATGTGGCGATGAAGCGCAAGTGGGCTGGCTGGTGCGCGATCGAAAGCGGCGAGTTTTCGGTTGACGACTCAGGCTCTCAAGACGAGGTCATGGACAAGGTGCGAGAACTGAATTCCAACCATTTGGTTCATGGCGTTCTGATCCAGCACCCTCTGCCCAAACACATCGACGAACCTGCCGTTCTGGAGCTGTTGGGCGCTGCCAAAGACGTCGACGGCATCACGTCGCATTCGCTCGGGCTGCTGACGGCAGGCCTGCCGGGATTCCGGTGCGCCACCCCGCTCGGCATCACCAAGCTTCTCGATAAGTACGAAATCGACTGCACCGGAAAGCAGGCGATCGTGATCGGCCGCAGCAACATCTTGGGCAAGCCGATGGCGCTGATGCTGCTTGAGCGAAACGCGACGGTGACGATCGCTCATTCCCGTACAGTTGGGCTTCCTGATCTGGTTCGCCAGTCGGATATCGTTGTGGCGGCTGTCGGCCGGGCAGAGATGGTCAAGGGAGACTGGCTGAAGCCGGGCGCGATCGTGATCGACGCGGGCTACAACACGGTGGAAGGCAAGTCGCACGATGTCGGCGACTGCGAGTTCGATTCCTGTGCGGAAGCGGCCTCGATGATCACCCCCGTTCCAGGCGGTGTCGGGCCTATGACGGTAGCGAGCCTGCTCGCGAATACGGTAGAAGCTGCAGAGAGGTTGATTTGAAAAAGATCTTCGCAATGACCGCATTCGCCATGTTGGTCTCCCCTGTGCTTGCACAGGCGAACAACACGGCTGTCCCGACGTGAACCGGATGACCCGGTGAAGGGAAGTTCCTCGGTTCGGGGGACATTAAATACGATTGGCAGTACAGCCTGCGATGGGTGGACACCCTGGCAGAGCGCCCGCGATGGCGCACCACTTTGATGTATCGCGTGAGCCCGAAGCTCCAGGTCGGTTTGGAGTCAAATCCAGCTGCAGAAGAGCTCGGTCCGCTGTTCAACTGGGTGGTCTCAGAAGAGACTGATAAGGCTCCGCATGTCTCGCTCGGCACCAGCAGCGACAGGATCTTCTCGCCCAAGGGCAAGCAGGCCTACTTTGTGACGGTCGCCAAGTCGATTCCAGACACAAAGTTCGCGCCGTATGTCGGCCTGAGCTGGTCGGAATGGGAGGATCGCCTCCTCGTTCCGTTCGGACTGAACATCGCTGTGGCTCCCGAATGGGATCTGCTGGGGATGCACGACGGACGCAACACACACGGACTGCTCACCTACAAGACTGAGTCGGTCAACTACAGCCTGATGATGGTGAAGATGAAGCACTTCGGCATCAGCGTCGGGTTTGGATTCTAGGCTCTCCGCACCAAAAAAGCGGATAACCTAGAGAGTATGGAGAAGCGGAAGGCGCGCAGGAAGAGGATTATTTTCTACCTGATCGCACTTCCGCTTATTCATTTGGGCTTCTGCTTCGCGCTGGCCCAAAGCTATGTCAGCCCATCAAGATTGATCTCTGACGAGATGCCCGACAGTGTTGTCGAACTTGTCATCGATCACACGCCCCACAACCTGGTGGCCTGGTCCACCCCTGGCCTGGCAGAAGGCGCACCGCAGCACGACACGGTTGTGATCCTGGCTCACGGCTACGGCGGGAACCGCGACTACTTCAACGACCTGATTCAGAAGCTGCAGGGAACGGTCGAGATTCTGGTGCCCGCCATGCACGGGCAAGACGCCAGCCACGCTGACAAAGTCGGTTTTGGAGTCGGTGAGGCTGCTGAGATCTCGACAGCCATCAAGTGGGTGCACGATCAGTATGAAGAGGCCCCCCGAGTCGTTCTTTTTGGAACCTCGTTGGGCGGCTCGGCTTGCTGGCTCGCTGCGGCCGAACATCCAAGCCTGGTTGACGCTGTGATTACCGAAGGCGCATTTGCCACGCTTGAAGAGGCGAATGACGAGTTCCTCCGTCGGCTCTTCGGTGGGGTCACACCGGTTATGCGGCCAGTCATCTGGTTCGCCTATAAAATGGGCAAAGTCGATCCTGCGGCCTTTCGGCCGATCGATGCCGCATCTTCATGGACGGGCCACTCACTCGTGATCCACGGGGATGACGACAAGATGTTCGATCGTGACCATGGGCAGAGGCTCGCTGATGCCACCGGCACAGAACTCTGGATCGCCGAAGGGATGGGCCACGCTCACCTGGCCGGCGACGCCCCGACAATGCTGGCAGAGCGGATTATAGAAATCACACCGATTGACTCGGAATGATCTCTACGTGGCCGGCGCCTCTTCTGGTGCGGCTTGCTGCTGCCCTGAGTAGACCCGCAGGAGCGTGTAGATCGAAGCTGCCGACAGTGTGAATCCGAGAATCCGAATGATCGTCTCGTTGAACAGATCAAGAGAGATGATCACCTTTGTGGCGAAGAAGAAATGGAGAAGC
>JALGXY010000041.1 GCA_029824495.1 Fimbriimonadia bacterium | reverse complement strand
GTGCTGATGCTGATCATGATCCTCACGCTGATCTATGGCATGTCGAGTGAAGCATTCGACCGGCTCTGGAACAAGCTGATCATCGACCTGGTGGGAGCCCCCGACATGCTTGGAATGGGCACCACCTTCTTCTGGGGGGCGATCAACTCGGTGGCTCTTCTGGTCACCTTCGGGCTGACTTGGCTGATCCGTCGCAAAGTCGACCTTGACGGAAAGGGAGCCATCGCGCGAACTCTGCTGACGCTTACCATCTGTCTGCTGGTCTGCCTGTCGCTGTTCGGGCTGTCACAGACTCTGATCTGGGCTTCTGTCGCTTTCCTGGCTGTCCGGGCAATTCGAGGGGCCATCGCTCCGCTTGTAGTCGCTTGGGTGAACCAGCGGGCAGAAAAAGGATCTCGCGCAACTCTGCTTTCATTCGAGGCGCAATCTCACTCATTTGGCGAAATCATGAGCGGTCCAACACTCGGCTCGATCGCTCAGTTCGTCTCGATTAAGGCAGCGATGCTCGCTTCGGCTGCCATGCTCGCTCCGGCGCTTGCGCTTCTCGGAATCCGGGCAAAGAAGGCTGCAGAGGAAGAAGGCTAAAATGCGATTCATGAGTCGCCTTTGGCCATTGGGATTGCTGCTGCTGGTCGGCTGTGCCACAGACCCTTCCGAACCTCAGGTCGACAAGAGTGTGGACGCGCCCCCTGAAGTGCCGCTGCTTGTCGAAGAACCGAGCGACACTCCGGACGGCATGGTCTGGATTCCTGGCGGAAAATTTGAGATGGGCAGCGACAGAGGCTTTCAAGATGAGCGGCCGCTCCATTCTGTGGAGCTCGACGGCTTCTGGATGGACACGCATGAGGTGACCAACGCTCAATTCGAGAAGTTCGTGAACGAGACTGGCTATCTGACAATCGCCGAACTTTCTCCGAACCCAGAGGATTTCCCTGGCGCCGAGCCGAGTCTTTTGGTGCCGGGAGCGCTCGTCCTCGATAAGAAGCCAGGAGAGGAGATGTACACCTGGGAGTACCGACCCGGAGCCAGCTGGAAACACCCGATGGGGCCTGGATCAAGCCTGGAAGGAAAGGAGGATCACCCGGTCGTCCATGTCTGCTGGGATGATGCGGTCGCTTACTGTGAGTGGGCCGGGAAATCGCTGGCGACAGAAGCTCAGTGGGAGTACGCAGCCCGCGGCGGCGAGGCTCCTGCTGAGTTCATCTGGGGCGACAGTATGACCGGGGAGGACGGCAGCTACTACGCCAACATTTGGCAGGGCCAGTTCCCTGTGACCAACGAAATGGTCGACCCCTACTTTCACACTGCCCCGGTCGGACAGTTTGAGCCGAACGGCTTCGGCCTTTACGACATGGCCGGCAATGTTTGGGAGTGGTGTGCCGACTGGTTCCGGCCAGACGGCTACTCGACCCACACCAGAAGAAACCCGACCGGCCCAGAGACCAGCTTTGACCCTCTTGAACCTGGACTTCCAAAACGCGTGACGCGCGGCGGCTCGTTCCTCTGCGCCGACAATTCCTGCAGGGGCTATCGCCCGACTGCCAGAATGAAATCATCCGTCGATACAGGCCTGTTCCATACAGGCTTCCGTACCGTGATCAATCCGAAAGACTAATGCTGACCACCCTTGCCGCCGCCGCCGTCCTCAACGGTGTCCAAGAAAGACCGAACATCATCTTCATCTTCACCGATGACCATGCCTCACACTCGATCAGTGCCTACGGCTCGAACATCAACCACACGCCGCATATGGACCAGCTTGCGGCAGACGGAATGCTGTT
The DNA here is from genome assembly GCA_029824495.1 of Fimbriimonadia bacterium. GTDB lineage: Bacteria > Armatimonadota > Fimbriimonadia > Fimbriimonadales > Fimbriimonadaceae > JALGXY01. Next base: position 3,311 of record JALGXY010000041.1, on the reverse strand, counting down.
CGAAAACGCGTTTGTCACAAACTCAATCTGCGCGCCCAGCCGGGCGGTGGTCCTCTCGGGCAAGCACAGCCATTTCAATGGACAGCGGACCAACTTTGAGACATTTGATGGCGGTCAGAGAACATTCCCTAAAATCCTGCAGGAGAGCGGATACCAGACGGCGATCATCGGCAAGTGGCACCTGAAATCGGACCCGACCGGGTTCGACTACTTCGATGTCTTGATCGGCCAAGGCCCCTACTACAACCCCACATTCAAGTCGAAGGACGGAAACAAGAGATTCACCGGATACACGACACACATCATCACCGAGAAGACTCTCGACTGGCTCAAGGATCGCGAAAGCGATCAGCCATTCATGCTGATGATGCAGCACAAGGCGCCGCACCGGCAGTGGCGACCAGGCCCCGACTACATCGATCTCTATGAAGGCGAAACGATCCCCGAGCCGGTCGACCTGTTCGACGACTGGTCGACGCGAGTTTCGGTCGCGAAGGACAACAAGATGTCGATCCGCGAGCATCTGCGCCCGAACTACGACCTGAAGATCGGCGAACCTCCCCGCAACTTCAATCAAGAGCAGAAGGATCTTTGGCTCGAGCATTACGGACCTCGCAATGCTGCGTTTGAGGCTGCCAACCTGCAGGGCGACGACCTTATCCGGTGGAAGTATCAGCGATACATCAAAGACTATCTGCGCTGTATCCAGTCGGTCGATGACTCGGTCGGCGAGCTGGTCGGCTACCTCAAAGAGGCGGGCATCGACGACAACACGATTGTCATCTATAACTCAGATCAGGGCTTCTATCTGGGCGACTACGGCTGGTACGACAAGCGATGGATGTATGAGCCTTCGATGAGGACTCCCCTCATCGTGAAATGGCCCGGCGTGACCGAGCCTGGCAGCCGCACCGAATTGATGGCGCAGAACCTCGATCTCGCACAGACAATGCTCGATATGGCTGGCGCAGATGCTGACCCGGGCATGCAGGGCGTGAGCCTTGTCCCAGTGCTCAAGGGTGAGGAGCCGGGCGACTGGCGCAACGCGCTCTACTATCACTACTACGAGAGCCCGAGCGAGCACGGCGTGCCGTTCCACTGCGGTGTCCGAACAGACCGATTCAAGCTGATCTTCTACTACGAGATCGGCGAGTGGGAGATGTTCGACCTCAAAAATGACCCGCGTGAAAACAACGACCTGTACGACAAAGCAGAGTGGCTGTCGATTCAGACTCGGCTGAAGCGGCTTCTGAGATCTGTGCAGAAGCAGTACGGCGACACAACTGGCCCTCAGACAAACTTCACGATCTGAGAGCAATTTGAGCATCATCCGACTGCTAAACTGAGCGGTACCGGAGTCGGATGATGCTCACCTCACTTGCTGCAGCTGCCGCCATCACGGGGGCGCAGGCTCGCCCCAATATCATTTTCATCTTCACTGATGATCACGCCTCGCACGCTATTAGCGCGTACGGGTCAGTCATCAATCAGACTCCCCATCTCGACCGCCTTGCGGACGACGGCATGCTGTTCGAGAATGCGTTCGTCACGAATTCGATCTGTGCACCCAGCCGCGCGGTGATCCTGACAGGCAAACACAGCCATATCAACGGCCATGAGCGGAATGGGCGGATCTTCAATGGCGCTCAGCAGACCTTCCCTAAGATCCTGCGAAAGAACGGCTACGAGACAGCGGTCATCGGCAAGTGGCACTTAAGATCTGATCCGACCGGATTCGATCACTACGATGTCCTGCTCGGCCAGGGCCCCTACTACAACCCGGTGATGAAATCCAAAGAGGGCCAGAAGAAACACACCGGCTACACGACCCACATCATCACGGAAAAGACGATCGACTGGCTCGACGCGAGAGAGTCGGACAAGCCGTTCATGCTGATGATGCAGCACAAGGCGCCGCACCGTGAGTGGGAGCCAGGGCCCGATCACATCGGTAAGTTTGAAGGCGAGACGATCCCCGAGCCGCCAGATCTCTTTGAAACCTGGGAGGACAGAAACTTCTACGCTGTAAACAATGAGATGTCGATCCGGAAGCATTTCCGGATGTGGCGAGACCTCAAGCTGGGCGAAGCTCCTCCGAGTTTGAATGAGGAGCAGGCGAAGCTCTGGAACCAGCATTACGGCCCGCGAAACGCCTGGTATGAAACACACAAGCCTCAGGGCGACGAGCTCATCCGCTGGATGTATCAGCGGTACATCAAGGACTACCTTCGATGTGTTCAGTCTGTCGACGACTCGGTCGGTCAAGTGATGGACTACCTGGAAGAGAACGGCCTCGATGAGAACACGATCGTGATCTACAACTCTGATCAGGGCTTCTATCTGGGCGACTACGGCTGGTACGACAAACGCTGGATGTATGAGCCTTCGATGCGGTCTCCGCTGATCGTCAAGTGGCCCGGTGTCACCGAGGCAGGAAGCCGAACCGACCTGATGGCGCAGAACCTCGATCTGGCCCAGACCTTCCTCGAAATGGCTGGCGCTGACGCCCCGAATGACATGCAGGGAGAGAGTCTCGTGCCGGTGCTGCGAGGCAGTGAGCCGGACGACTGGCGCGGCACGCTCTACTACCACTACTATGAGTACCCAGCCGTGCACATGGTGCCGAAGCACTGCGGCGTCCGCACCGACCGGTTCAAGCTGATCTTTTACTACGAATCGAACGAGTGGGAGCTGTACGATCTGAAGAATGACCCGCGGGAAAAAACCAATCTCTACGCTGATCCGACCTGGAGCGGAATCGCGCAGAACATGAAGCGGCTGCTCAAGGCTGAACAGATCAAATATGAGGATCACAAAGGCCCTCAGGCCAACTTTGTAGTCTGACAATGAACTGCGACGTTGCAATCATTGGCGGCGGACCTGGCGGGGCTACGGTCGGCACTCTGCTCAAACAGAGGCAGCCTGACCTCGATATCCATATCTTTGAGAAGGAGACCTTCCCTCGCGACCATGTTGGGGAGAGTCTTCTCCCGCTCGTCTGCGGCGTTCTCAACGAGATGGGCGCTTGGGGCAAAGTCGAAGAGGCGAATTTTCCGATCAAGATCGGCGCGACCTTCAAGTGGGGGCAGTCGGAGGATCTGTGGGATTTCGAGTTTCTGCCTGGCGATCAGTTCACCCAGCATAAGAGGCCTGGCCGATTCAAAGGCCAGCGGCAGATGACGGCCTGGCAGGTCGACCGTGCGGCGTACGATGAAATATTGCTGAATCATGCAGCCGAAGCCGGTGTTGAGGTTCATCAGAACTGCGGTGTCAAGTCTGTCGATGTCTCTGGTGATGCGGTTGAAGGTCTC
>JALGXY010000040.1 GCA_029824495.1 Fimbriimonadia bacterium | reverse complement strand
CGTCTCGACCAAGGCCGTCACGTTCGATGTATTTATCCAGGGGGAGAATCGCGCCGTTCGCAACGTACTGAGCGACATTCGGGCCGAAGAGACCGGCGATATCTGGCGGGATTCCGGCCGAAGCCGCAGTCATCGTTTTATCCTGAATTGCGCTGATCTGAAGCAGTTTCACACGGATCAGATCGCCGTCGGCATTCAGGAGTTTCTTTTCGTTGAAAGCGTCGACGACTGCCCGCATCGCGTCACCTTCAAATCCGCCCCACTTTTCCCAGTAGGCGACTTCGACAACGCCTGGCTCGACCTCTGTCTTGACAACGATTTCAGAGTAGATGAAGGCTGCAGTCAGCGCCAGGATGACAACGCCCAACCCAGCCTGGGTAAGCCGTCTCTTCAAATCTGAATCGCCGCCGCTCATCTAGCGGAAAATGTTAGCACGGACTGGCTCTAAAAGGCTTCAACTTCTACACCTTCATGAGAAACGACCAAGAGGAAGCTCTCACCCAGAATCGAGAATGGTTCAATCGTGATGCTGTTCCACTCATCGGGCAGGTTCGGGTCACAGCTCAGCCACCAACCGTTCGTCAGTTCACGCTTCCAAGGCTTATCGCCCGGATCAGACTCGTCCATCCGCAGACCGATGAAGCCGTAGAGCACGGTGTTCAGGCATCCTGCTGCACCGGTCAAGAAGTAGGTGTCTGGCTTGGTGGGACGCTCGCTGAAGTAGAGCCAATCGCGGTTGGTGTACTTCTGCCAGCTCTCTCGCCATTCCTCCAGCGCCTCGTTTGGGTCTCCGTATCTGGCTCGAATCAGGGCATGAAGGGCGCCTGACATTGCCGGCCCGTTGGGCGTCGTTTTGTCGTGAAACCGGTCGAGCATCGCCATTGCTTGCGCCTCTGCTCGGGGATCCTGCAGCGGCCAGACGGTCAAGAGTGCGGCAGCCTGTTTATAGCCGACAATCTTGTCATCGTCGTAGGTGAGGAACGAAGTCTCGTCCTGCGGGAGATGCATCCGGTAATCCCAGCGGGGCAGGGCCCGTGTCATCAGCCGCTCCACCAGCATGTTGGTGTAGAGGTCGTTGTTGCCGCGATGAAACTCGTCTGGACTGATCACGTCGCGAATCTCAGTCTTGCCCTGATCGTTTAGGATCATGCGGTTGGCATAGAAGGCTGCGGCTCCCTGCTTTACTTCATCGACCTGATCATTTTCGGCAATGCCAAGCGCTGCGGCCCACTCGAGCATCAACGCAACATCACCGGTGATATGGATCTGGTGGATCGTTTCGGTAGGGCTCTGCTCGCGTCCATCAGCGTCAGCCTCCCACGGGTATTTGATCGGCTCAGAGGCTGCAAGGGATGTGAAATCAGGATTCGGCTCAATCGGTCTACGTGGATCGACTGAGGGGCGGCCTTTCTCGACCCAATCTACGTATTCGGCGCGAGCGCCATTTACCGTGCCGAGTCGAAAATCGGCAATCCTCTTTGCCCTCTTTGGATCGAGCATCGCCAAGGCAGGGAACATCCAGATGTCTGCATCCCAAAACACCATCTGCTGATACCGTTCGTGGGAGGAGCCGAATGGACCAAGGCCGTCGTTTTTGTCCCCCTCTTGGTGAGAGGCTCGACGAGGAGCCTCATCACTGCTGTCTAGCGATCTTGCGCTGACGGCTGGATTGATGTTCGCCCTCAGATGCCCCGCCATCGATCGAACGGCGAGATCATCTTCAACACTTCCAACAATTCTGATCCTGGCGATTGGCGGGAACAGAGGCGGGGCAAGCTCCTCGTGTAGCTCGTTGGTGACGACAAGTGGTTCGTCGGATGTAACCAGGAAGTCTCTCCAGCCATCAACTCCGTTTTTGGTCGTCTCCTTGCCCAGAAACCTGAATCTTCGAACGTCCTCACTTGATACGTACTTCTGATGGACTGTTCGGACCGATATCGTCGTACTCTGGACCGAATTGATCGTGAGCTTTTCGCTCAAGCGCGTTCGAGCTGACACTCCTCTTGCAATGTGCGATGCTTTGTGTGTCCAACTAGTTTTGATCACGCTCAGGCTCTCTGGAGGCGACGATTCTGATGACAAGGATTGGTCGCCAGCACCATATGACTGGCGGTAGTCGCGGCCTTTGGTGGGATCAAGCGGCTCGCCGTCGATCAGGATCTCAAGCTCATAAGGAAGCTCCTGAACCTGACCTTTCTTCGCCAGGCCACCATCAGCTGCGATGCGCCAACTGACGACACCATCAGTTATATAGGGATCGACAGACCGCCCAGGATCGTGCGTCTCAAAAGGGTGATGAAACTCAAAGGCAGCCGCGGTCGGAGGAGTGGCAGGCGAGCCCGCCGGCGCTGGCCCAGAACAGCCAGGCAACAAAGCCGCTAATCCGATCCAGCCGATTCGCCGCATTTGAACTCCCGAAGAGCGATATGATTCGGCCCCTCCGGCCCTCGTTCACTCTTGAACAGAGTAAACGACTCGATCTTGAAATCTGATCCCGCCGCCAGAGAATTCTTCGCGAAAGCTCGCTTCAGCACCTTGGCGTAGCCCGGCATGCCTTTTCTCAGCCTGCCAACTGTCACATGAGGAGCAAATGCTTTTGGCTCGACATGGGGGGCAACAGGATAGAGGGCGTCATGCACCTTCAGCTGCAGCGAGCGGAGCACCTTGTCCTCGCCTCGAACATCGGCGGCCAGCACCTTGGGCGTGTTCTTATCGGGGAACATCAGAAGCCCTTCGAGATGGAGGGTGAAAGGGCTCCACTTGACCATTTCTAGCCTTCGGATCGCCTCGTCGACCTGATCCTCATCCACTTCACCCATAAAGAACAGGGTCAGGTGAACCGTATCGAGCGAATTCCACCGATAGAAATCTGGCGCCTCTTTCTCCATCGCCTCCTGCAGCTGCAGCAGTGGAGCCATCGCTTCGGGCGGAAGCTTGACAGCAGCAAAGCATCGAACATCGCTCATTGCGCTCTATTTTGGCTTGCGAAGGCAGCTCGACAATGGGCAGAATCTTATCCATGGGCAAGATGATCGACTTTGCAGGCAACGGAAAGTCATATTCCGGTTACCTGGCGCAGAGCAGCACGGGCAGCGGGCCGGGTGTGATTGTGATCCAGGAATGGTGGGGACTGGTCGGACATATCAAAGATGTCGCAGACCGCTTCGCCGAAGCAGGATTTACCGCGCTCGCGCCAGATTTCTATCACGGGGAGTTGACGGATGAACCCGATGAGGCAGGCTCCCTGATGATGGCGCTTCAGGTTCCGGATGCAGAGAAGTTAATCAATGGGGCGGTCGAGGCACTCTGCAGCGATCCGGCGTGCTCGACCAACAAGGTGGGCGTTGTTGGCTTTTGTATGGGCGGCCAGCTCTCGATGTATGCAGCGTGCATTAACAGCAGAATCGGGGCGTGCGTCAACTACTACGGCATCCATCCCAATGTCCAGCCCGATTTCGCCGCACTGCAGGCACCGATGCTCGGCTTCTTTGCTGAACATGACGAGTACGCCTCGCCGACAGCAGTGGCGGAGCTCGATCGTCAACTCTCCCAACTTGGCAAAGAGCACAGCTTTACAACCTATCCAGGGCGTCAGCATGCCTTCTTCAATTCGGACCGGCCCGAGGTGTTTGACCAGGAAGCAGCGGACGACTCTTGGCAGAAGATGGTCGATCTGTTTCACAAGCTGAGCTAGGTTCTGTGGAAAACTCGCGCAGATTTCTCCACCTGCAGATAGGTTAGGGGCGTCTGGATTCTAAGGCCACAAGCCCATAATCCGTGGGCATGGCAGAGAACGGACCAGCATGAAGCTGAAGCGCGTACGCATCTTTGGGTTCAAGACCTTTGCAGACAAGACCGATCTGGAGCTAGACGGCAGCATTATCGCTGTGGTCGGGCCGAACGGATGCGGCAAGTCTAATATCGTCGACTCAATTCTGTGGGGCCTGGGCGAGACCAGCGCCAAACACCTGCGTGCGTCGAGCGGCCGTGAAGTCATCTTCTCTGGATCGGCGAAGCGTCGCCCCTTGGGTTACGCAGAAGTCACTCTCCATTTCGACAACGAAGACGGTGCCCTCCCCATCGACTCGCCCGAAGTCAGCATTTCAAGACGATTCACTAAGGCGGGCGACAGCAAGTATCAGATTAACCGGAAGAACTGCAGGCTGCGTGATGTCGCGGACCTGCTTGCGGACTCGGGCCTCGGTAAGGCGGGTTACGCAATTGTTGGACAGAGCGAGATCGACCAGGCTCTGGCTGCATCGCCTCAGCAGCGTAGAGCCTGGATCGACGAAGCGGCTGGTGTTCAGCGGTATCGAGCCAGAAGAGTTGAGTCGATCAGAAGACTCGATGCGGCAAGAACCCATCTTCAGCGCATCCATGATCTCGTGCTCGAGCTTGAAGATCAGCGGGAGCCTTTGAGGGCCGAAGCTGAAATCGCAAAGCGGTATAGAAGCGTGCGAGACGGCCTTCGGGAGACCGAACTTGCGATTCTCGTCAAAGAGGTCTGCAAAGCCGTTCGTGATTACAATGAACTCGACGATAAGTCGAAGAGCCAAGCAAAGCTGGCTCGGCTTGAATCTGAGCGCGCCGACGACCTTGAGAAGGCTGCCGAGCGAATTGGCAAGACAGTGCAGGAGCTCGAAGCCAAGCTCGAAGCGCTTCGTGATCAGCGGCACTCAGATCAGAGTGCTCTAGAGCAGGCGATCTCTCGAAGGAAGATCGCAGAGCACAAGCTGGAGAGCCTAGACGAGTGGGAGAAGCGAATGTCCGAGGAGGCCGACAGCTTTGAAGAGCGGCTGAAGCAGGCAGAAGAGGACCTCGCAGAGGCGGAAAAAAGCTCGGAGCAGGAGAGCGCAGTCCTCGACCAGCTTGAGACCAGCCTCAGCTCTGCGGACTCAGAAGCAAAAGACCTTGCCGAACAGCTTCGTCAGGCCGAGTCGACATTGAAAGATGGCCGGGTCCAAGAAGAGAAGCGGCAGCGCGTGCTCGTTGAACAGGAGCACCGCGATACGCGACTCGCCGAAATCAAAGAGGAGCTGGAAGGCGTCATCGACGCCCTTCCGGATCTAATTGAAGCTGAAAAAGAGGCAGAGGAGGCG
>JALGXY010000039.1 GCA_029824495.1 Fimbriimonadia bacterium | reverse complement strand
CCTGTCGCCTTGATAACGAGCTTGCCGTCGGTGCTGACAACCTCTGCCTCCTGCGAAGCGAGGCCTTTCGCACAGGGTGATTTCAGAACAACGAATGCCCCGCGTGCCAAGACTGAGAGATCAGCGTCTTCTGCGTCGAGTGTGATCACCGGACCATCCAAGTCATAGACCGTAGTCTTGATTGCTCCGCCCGGTGCGAGAAGTCGTGCCGAGGCACCTTTGATGATTGAGACTGAGGAGTCGGACTGGTCAAAGAGCATCGACGCCAGGATTCCTGACACCAACACCAACACCAGAATTGTCACCAACATTTTCTTCGACCTCTTCAGCATCCTGCCCTGGATCGATCATGCCGAACTCCAGCTCCAGCCGGTGCAGTTCGCGGACAGCTTGAAGCGAGTAGAGAGCCTCTCCGAGACTGATTGTCGCTTCGCCGCCCATTCCAGGGTCGCCGGTGCGGGCGAATGCCAACACCTCTGCTGCTGATTGAGCCAGCAGTTTCTGTGCCAGATCGCGCCGGACATGGGACCGAAGGTGAACTTTTGGTGGAGACAAGAGTGTGAGGATGTCAGCAAAGGCCGCAGCTTGGCGGCTGAAATCGAGGGCTTGTGCCTCACTCGCCTCTCTGTTTTCACCGAGCCGAATCATCGGAATGAGGTCTCTAAGAGCCTGGCCGGTCGCGTCTGCTGTCCGGTCAATCATCTGAATCGCGAAGGCGTACCCTTCGCTGCGCTTTGCCTCATCGACCATCTCTGCGGCTTTGATCATTCCGACCGCATCGGCTGTCTTGCCCTGCAGTGCAAAGACGATCGCAGCGCCCAGAGCTGTCTCCGGCGCCGCCTCTAACTTGAACGACTCTCGATAGTTGGTTTCGGCCTTTTCGAGGTCGCCGTTCATCAGATGGATGTCGCCGAGCAGACGCTTTGCCTTTGCGCCAGTCACACCACGTGCCAGGCCCTCGTTGACATCATTCTTCGCCACCTCCGGTCGGCCCGCCAGGATCTCCGCGCGGGCTGCGCTCAACCAGACCTCTGGGTTGTCAGGTGAAAGAAGAGCGGCTCTTCGGGCTTCACTTGCAGAAAGAAGGTGGAGCCCCTGCTTTGAGAGCAGCTCAGCCAGTTTCAGGCGACGGGTCGGCTCTGATGGGTTCTGATCGATAGCATCTTTGAGGATGAGAATCGCGAGGTCTGGGCGGCCTTGTGCGATCAGTTCATCGGCACGTTTGAGAGCCTCTTCGCCAGTCGAAGATGTGACTTCCGGAAGCGGCGCATTTGTATCGTCGATCGGGTCGATTGGACGAAGACGAGGATCGACTTTGAGATCTTTTAGCGGGCCAGAGTTGATCTGAATCGCCCAGGTTTTGGCGATTGAATCGATGACTGAAGCCATGTCGACGGATCCGCCGATCTCGACAGAAAATGAAGGAGAGCCTTCGCCCTTCTTCTCCTGATAAGACCAGATCTCCTTTCCGCCTGCTTTATAAAACCAGCCGCGCGGGTAGACGTTTTTGTCCTGCCGCATCGCCTGCACGATCAAGATGTACTCTACTCCGAGCTTCTTGGCAACATCACGTATCTGATCATTGTCCGGATACTCTGGTGGATCGACCAGTGTGCCGTCATTGATATACGAGCGGAACAGGTCATCGGCCGCGGACCAGACAATGGTGACAACTTTAGCGCCCTTTTTGAGCTCGCCAGAGAGGTCGCTGGCAATCTGGATATCCACCGCTTCATCGGGCAGATCTTTGTACTTCTGCTGGACAACCAACACTTTGGTGACTGCAAACGAAATCGAAGTCAGGCAGCAGCCCAGCGCAACAAGTGCTGTCCTTAATCTCAAAGCGGTCAGGCTCCTTTCAGAACTTTGACTGCCTGCTCACAGACAGCGATCGATCTGTCAATCAGATCCGGATTCTTGGCCCCAGAGGCCTTGCTGGCTCGGTAGTTGGCGATGGCTCTATTGTACGCCGTTATCGCCTTCTCCTTCTGACCCAGCTTCTCGTAGCACTGCGCGAGCCTCTGGTTGGTGCTTCCTGGGCTCGAACCGGCACGCAGCGCCTCTTCGTATGCGGCGGCGGCTTTTGCAAAGTCGCCTTTCAAATAGTGGTTCTGCGCCACGCTGATCAGAGTGGTGACCCGCAGCTTATCTTCGTTCGAGTCAGAAGCTGTCCCGGCACTCGAAGATGTGGAAGAGCCTGCCTCCGACTGATCCTCACTGGGACGGATATCAATGATCCCTGGGGGACGTCGGCTTGCTTGGTCTCCGCCAGAGGTCTCCAACGGTTCAGGATCGATCGTCGCAAAGCCCTGATTGGTCGCCCCGCTTCCGGCCGCGTTGGTATTCGGCTGGACGCCGGCAGCATTCAAGTTGGGGAGGCTCCCGGCACCAGGAAGAACGACCGGCGCAGGCACAAAACCGTTTCCAGAATCCGGAACCTGGGATGATGATCCTGTCGTTCCCTGCAGCGTGGTGATCGGCGCACTGCCATTTCCGGCAGGAATATCGGGCTGTGCCGAGTCAAATCCTGTGTCACCTGAGCCCAGCTCGCCTGTAGGAGGCTGAGAATTGTAGGCATCGGTGAAGCCGCCGCCAGTCGAGGTTGGAACAGGGGCGACGGAAAAGTTGACTGCTTCCGGCAGCTCAGGCTGCGCTGCAGACTGCTCTACCGGTCTGCTCTGGCTGGTGATCCAGACGGCTGCGCCGGCAGAGGTCACCAGGACAAATGCCGCGGCTGCGGCCAACACCGCAGAGCGAGACTGTTTTGGGGCTTGAGGCTCGACGAGATTCTCGGCAGCCGCCAGCTTCTTCAGGTGGTTCACTCGGATCTGGTCGAGCGGAGAATCTGGGCTCAGTTTGACGACTTTCTCGTAGGTTTCGAGCGCTTCATCGATTCTGCCCAGCCGTTCAAGAGCATCGCCTTTCAGCGCCAAGGCCTGGGTCAGTTCTGCATCAGATTCAAGGATCGACTCTGAAAGCCGCAGAGCATCCTCAGCCCGCCCTTGTCCCAAGGCACGCTGACCATCAGCCACCAGGTCAAGAAGAGCACTCTTCTTCACCTGAGCGACACTGATGCGCGGTTTTGAACTCTGATCCGACATACTCAGCCCTCAAGCAGTCACGAAGACCGGCCCAAAAGTGTACCAGTCTCCTGTGGGATTGACGTGCCAGATCAGGGAATCGTTCGCAGAAGTTCAGTAGTTCCAGCAAGTCGTGACTATCGTCGCGAGCTGCGAAAGTCGTGCCGATGGATTGCGCTCGGCTTTCCTTTCCGTTTTTGATCATCGGCATAGACCCCAGCAATGCCGTGAAGTTCAGCCTGATTCCAGACGGCGAGCAGCTTCCTTTTTGCTCTGGCAAAGATGCTCATTGCCCCCTGTTTGGTATGGCCTCTCAGCTCCCCAATTTCGAGGAACGTCAGCCCCTCCATCCTCAGCTTCAAGACCTCCATTTGCGACTCGGTGAGGCCGGCATCTGAGGCGGCTTCGAGCATCTCAAACTCGGCCAAGTTCTCCTGAGGGCGAGGCGGTATCTGACGATGAGCGTCTGGTTCGTTGGCATGCGCATAGCGCAGCTTGCGGCTGAATGTCTCCTCGGTGTAATGGGGCTGCTTCTTGTCTCTTGGCATGGCTGCCACAAGATCTTCCGCAGCAGCCTCCAGGCTGTAGGAATCCATGATGCTCTCCCTTGCGGAGGTCACCAGAAGTCCCGGCAACCGCCTGCATGAATTTTCCCTGAAAAACCATGCTGGTTCGCCATCTGTTCGCGGAAATCAATCAAGAATTGCTGCCGATATCCTGTTTTTCTGCATTTCTGCCCCATCTGTCATGCTGCATTCATGGAGGCCGTATGAGATACTCCGACACGTGAGTGAAGTCAACACCACGCCGCTGCACGCAGAGCACGTCGCCTTAGGCGGCCGAATGGTCGATTTCGCGGGGTACAGCCTGCCTGTCCAATACAAGAGCGTCATCGCAGAATCGAAAGCTGTGCGCGAAGGGGCTGGAATGTTCGACGTGAGCCACATGGCACGCCTCCACTTTTCTGGTGACCGGGTGATCGAGTTTCTCGACCAGATCACTGCCAACAGCGTGAGCAGCCTGACAAACGGGACGGGACAGTACTCGCTTCTGACCAATGAGTCCGGCGGCTGTGTTGACGACATCATCGTCTACCGGCTCGGTGATGAAGAATTCGGAATGGTCGTCAACGCTGCAAATCACGCCAAAGATGTCGCTCATATCAACGCGCAGAACAGCTTTGGAGTGCAGATCGAAGATCACACTGAACAGACTGCGATGATCGCGGTTCAGGGGCCCAAGGCAACTGCCATTCTCGCGGGTCTCTGCAGCGATGCTGATGCGCTGAACGCCCAAAGCATGTTCGGCATCATTAAGGCCGAGTTTGCTGGCGTCGAGGCATTTGCCGCCAGATCGGGCTATACAGGCGAGGATGGATTCGAGCTGATCTGCTCTGCCGATGAAGCTGCCGGTCTCTGGAAGTCTCTCGTTGAGGCAAGAGTTGAACCGTGCGGGCTCGGCTCGCGCGACGTGCTGCGTGTCGAAGCAGGCCTGCCTCTCTACGGCCACGAACTGAGCGACGACATGTCGCCTCTCGCTGCCGGACTGAGCTGGGTGATCGACGAAGAGAAGCAGTTCCTCGGGTCGGACAAGATCGACGAGGTTCGGATCCATAAGAACACGCCCCTCCTGCGCGGCATCAAGATGTCGGGCCGAAGAATTCCCCCGGCCGGCGCCGATGTTGTGGTCGATGGCGAGAAGGTCGGCAGCGTCTCAAGCGGGGTCTACAGCCCGATGCTTGAGTGCGGAATCGGGTTTGCCTTTCTCGACAGAAAGATAAAAATCGGATTTGATTGCGAAGTTGAGATCCGAGGCAAGGCCGAATCTGGCAAGATCGTATCAAGACGGTTCTTCAAGCGGGCCTAACGGCTCATAAATGAACCTTTTGGCGCGGCGATGGCCCCGTATTAGTTAAGATGCTGCCCAGTTCGTCTGGGAGATGAGCTATTCGGCCGCCGAAAACGGAACGAAGAAAAACAACGAATCGATCATGAATCTGACACTTGACTGCCCGGTCCTTGGCCTTGAGAACACCTTCCCCT
>JALGXY010000038.1 GCA_029824495.1 Fimbriimonadia bacterium | reverse complement strand
GACTGGGGATGCCCGACATTAAAGCGAACGCCACCAACGGTGTCGCACTCTTTCCGGGCGCCTTATCGGGTGCTGTCGTCTTCAAGGATTATTGGGGAGATATCAAGCAGGAGCTGATCCGGCTCGGCATACCGACCGTCTTTGGTTCAGCAGGCGGCGCTGTGCTGCTGATGGTGACCTCGGACAAGGCATTCCGGATCGCTATCCCGATTCTGATCCTCGGATCGATCCTCCTGATGGCTTTCAAGAAGAAGCTGAAGCCAAAAGCGCATGAAGGCGTCTTGGTTCAGCCGGTCCCTGCCATGATCTTCCAGTTCCTCATCGCCGTTTATGGCGGCTATTTTGGAGCAGGAATGGGGATCTTGATGCTCGCACTGCTCTCGGTCGCCTCGACCGGTGAAGTGCATCGTCACAATGCGATCAAGAACCTGCTCGGGCTGATCATCAAGCTCACTTCGTCGATCATCCTGATCGCCAGCGGGCTGGTTCTGATTATCCCGGCATTGGTGATGACCGTTGGTTCAATCTGCGGCGGCTATTCGGCGGCGAGGCTGTCTCTGAAAGTCGATCCAGAGAAGATGCGATGGGGCATCATTTCGTATGGCGGCATCATGGTGATCGTATTCACTCTGCGTGCCTTTGGAGCGATCTGATGGCGTTTGACGAGGCGTTGGCAGAGGAGATTCGCACCCTGCTCTGTGAGGAAGAGGGATTCAGCGAGAAGAAGATGTTTGGCGGCCTCTGCTTCCTGATTCACGGCCACATGACTTGCGGTGTCGGGAAGGGCTTCGACCTGATGCTGCGCGTCGGTCCGGATCAGCACGAAGAGTGCTTGGCGCTCGAGCATGCGCGCCCGATGGATTTCACCGGCAGGCCGATGAAGGGCATGGTGTTTGTTGACCGCCCAGGCTGGGACAGCCCAGACGCACTGAGAGGCTGGATCGACTACGCACTCAGATTCGTGCGGACCCTGCCGCCAAAGAACTAGCTGCGTCCGCCGTCGCCGCCGCCCGTCGAGCCGATCGGGCTGAAACCGCCCTTATACCAACGGAACTTGGCGAACTGTGCTTTGCCTGGCTTCAGGGGCTCCTGCTTCACAAAGGCGCCTTTCGGGCCGACCTGCCAGCCCCACTTCGGAGACTGCGAGATCACACGGAAAACCTGCTCCGTACCGTATTTGATCGAAAGCTGGAACGTGCTGAGCTGGTTTGGCTGGCTGCCCAGAAGATAGCCGACCTGTCGCTCGACCCCGTCGAGCCCGGTCACCTGGACCGGCAGGGTCATGCTCGTCTTGAGCGATCGCTGGGCTTTCGGTCGAAACTCGACCATCGCTTTGTGAACGCGCCCGGTCTGCCTGACCATGGTGCCTTCAAATCGGGTCATCACCTGCTCGAGGGCCTCCTGGTTCAATTCAACAGGCTCGTCGGCCCATTTGACAGAGAGGTTTTTTCCGTAGTCGCCAGCCCAGCCCTTAATCCAGACCGGAACGGAGACTTCAGCTGTGACGGGAAAGTTGGATTGGTTTCGGTAAAGGGTCACGCAGTCGACCTTGACCCGGTCGCCTTTCAGCAGGGTCATCGTCACCGTGTGCCACTCGGTCTTCAGCTCACCCTTGCGGTCCTCTTCGTCTGACAGCGCGACAACCCAGGGGGATCCCGTGTGAGCCAGTGCTGTCTCGGGGGCTTCCTTGCTCTGGAAACCGACTGCGAGCGAAAGCAGGAGTGAAGTCATACCAACATTCTAACGCTTGTCAGCGCGGATCGATTCGAGAACAGAGACCATTTCGATGGCTGCGCTCGCTGCTTCTCGTCCTTTGTTGCCCATTTTCAGGCCAGATCGCTCGAGCGCCTGCTCCTGATTGTCTGGGGTCAAGACACCCCATGTGACTGGTCGGCCCGTGTCGAGCTGGATCCGCATGAGAGCGGCACTGGTGTCTTTGGCTTCGACTTTGGCGGCCGATGTAGCGCCCATCAGAATGCAGCCGAGAGCGACAACAGCGTCGACGCCCCGATCTTCGATCAGAGCTTTGGCGGCTGGCGGGATCTCCCAAGCGCCTGGCACATGCACCACAACAACCTCTGGATTGCCGTGGGCTGCCAGCTCTTCGAGGGCACCCTCAAGAAGCTGCTTGGTGATCAATTCGTTCCAGCGGCTGACCACCACTCCGATGGTCTTTCCGGCGGCACTCATCTGACCCTGAATGTCGTCCATATGCTCTATTTTGGCTCTTCCTGCCGAATCGAGTAGGGATCAGCCCCGGAACCGGGCGATCAGGAGGCCATCTCGGATCGGGGCGATCATTGCATCCCACCGGTCACTTTCGCAGACAAGCGCTGTGAGCTTCCTGATAGCCAAGGTGTCGTCGTCCTGCTCAGAATCGTCCATGACCCGGCCGGACCAGATCATGTTGTCGACAATCAGAATGCTGCCCGGCTTCATGTGATCCATCGCGATTGGGAGCATGTCTGGATAGCCCTGCTTGTCAATGTCGCAGAAAATGATGTCGTACGGGCCGCTGTCGTCGTTCTTGAGGGCTTCGACAGCCTCTCCAACGTGGTAGTCAATTCGCGTGCAGCTGCAATTGCAGTCGGTGCAGTCGCAGAATCCCATCGCTTTCAAATGGACTCTGGCCATGTCCGAAAGCTCCTGATCCCAGACAATATGCTTGACGACTCCGCCGCTGCCGTTGTCCCGCACGGCCGAAGCGAACCAGGCTGTCGAATAGCCGTAGCCCGAACCGAGCTCACAGATCCGCTTTGCACCGGACATTCGAGCGAGAAGATAGCAGAGCTGACCGCTCGCAGGCCCCACGATAGGGAAGCTGTTCTCTGCAGCATACTCCTCCATCGTCTGGAGCTCGGCATGACGCTCCGGAACGAGTGAGTCGAGATATGGCTTCAAGTCTGAGTAGGCGAAATCGGGCATCTGCCCGAAAGCCTACATCATCTGGAATCGTGGAATCGAGAACACGCCTTGAAGCAGGTCTCGAACGATGTTGCTCGCCTTGGGCAGATCGCCTGCATTCGCAACGAGATCAGCATCTTCAGCGGTCTTGATCAAAAGCGCTCTCTGATCTGGGTCCGCCTCAACGTCCAGTATCGCCAGCAGCTGATCAACAGCCTCTTCGTTGGTTTTGACCCCGTTGGCTTTGCTGGTCTCAATCAGACGCCTCGTGCAGACATGGCTGGAAGTGTCGCCAGCCAGCAGCTTGCTCAGATTGATTCTGTCGAGCATTGTTGAGCTGCTGATCCAAGCATCACCCCAATCCCATCCAGCGACATCTGGTGGATAGAGGAGGAATTGGCCCATCTGCCTGCAGAGAAATACGACGGCGTTGGCGATGCTGCGCAGCCGCTGTTCTGGCGGTCGGCCATCTTCAGACTCCTCAGCCAGAGTTCGCTCGGGGTCGATGATCTGGCGAAGAATCGGAACAACAAAGTCGACAGGGCTCTTGACGATTCCTCGCACGGCTCTCTCGGACCAGAATTCGGGCAATTCCGGGATCGCCTTGACAGTCTCGGTGATCACACCCTTGTTCTTGGTGAAGGCTGCAGCAAGTCTGTCGATGACCTCTTCCTCGGGATCGGGATAGGCGTAGAACTCCCAGAGCTTCTTGGCCATGTGTCTTGCTGTTGCCGGGTGTTCTGCTGTCAGTTTGGAGACCGATTTGACATCGAAGCTTTGGGTCTCGCCTAAGATCGTGTGCGGTCCACTGTCGTACAGCTCGCGGGAGTAGGAGCTGACAATAAATGGCTCATCGGTGGCGACCCATTCATCGAAGTGCTTCCTCGTCTGCTCGGGCTGTTTCTGGCCTTCGTAGCGGTCTCTTAGACCCCAGCCAGTGAGAGCTCGCGCTGCCTCCTTGATGTCTGTTTCCGTATAGTTTCCGATCCCCAACGTAAACAATTCAAGAAGCTCGCGGGCAAAATTCTCGTTGGGAGAGGTGTCGGTGCTGTAGCGCATATCGAGCCACAGCAGCATCGCTGGTTCAAGCGTGATCTCTTCGATGAATTCGGCAAACGGGCGGCTCGCCATCCTCTCCATCAGATTGAGATAGTCGACCAGGATGATTCCGGAATTGACCTTCTCACCGCTCATCGCGAAGTGATCGTGAAGGAAGAGCAGCAGCTTCTCTCGGGCTGGCTGATCAGAGAGCACCATCCTCGCCCCCCAGAAAGCGGCGGCGTTGTTCGGGTTAGCCTGAAGCTGGCCGTCGTTGTTGCTGAACAGCGTCTTGATGTTGATCTCGACGCTGTTCGGCGTGTCGTAGCTCAGGATCTCTTCATGGATCGCCTTTTCGGACATAGATCTCCAGCGGTCAATGTCTGCAGATCGGGCTCCGAATCCGAATCGTCGGGCGAGGTGGGAGGCTCGCTCTAGCTTGGTCATGCCCCTAGTTTAGCGGGAAATGAACGTCAGGCGAGCACGCCCATTTTGCCGGTCTGAAAGTCGCGGATCGCCTGGTAGATCTCGTCTCTGGTGTTCATCACAAACGGACCATGTCCGGAGATCGGCTCGTCGATCACTTCACCTGTGAGGATCAAGAATTCTGCGTCTGCAGACACCTCGAATGCGAGGCCTTCACCGTCTGGGCTGAACTGGAGAAGTTCGGCAGGACCCGCCTCGGTGCCTTCGACGGCGACTGTGCCGCGTCGCACCATGATATTGGCTGTCCAGCCATCCGGAATCGGCAGTTCAACCGTTCCAGCGCTCGTCGCTTTGGCATCGAACAGGCTGAGCGGAGTCTGAGTCTTGGCCGGTCCCGCCACGCCGTTAAGCGATCCCGCGATGACTCGGGCTGTCGCTGTTCCGAATTCGACGGTCGGAATCTGGTCTGCCATCAGGTCCTGGTAGGCCGGCGGGGACATCTTTTTGTTTTGCGGGAGGTTGATCCAGAGCTGGATCATCTCGAACGGTCCGCCAGATTTGGTGAAGGCTTGGGAGTGCATCTCTTCGTGCACGACACCTGAGGCGGCTGTCATCCACTGGACATCTCCTGGACCGATGGTGCCGGCGGCTCCGGCTGAGTCTCGATGCGAGACCTCGCCTGAAAAGATGATCGAGACCGTTTCGAACCCTCGATGGGGATGCGACTCCACACCCCGCGGCTTTTCTGCCGGGTCGAATTCGACGGGACCAGCGTA
>JALGXY010000037.1 GCA_029824495.1 Fimbriimonadia bacterium | reverse complement strand
AAGCAGATCGCTCTAGTGACTGCTGGGCTCGCGATTGCGTTCAGCGCTTTCTGCATGCTGATCTTCGGCTACCCCTTTCCGATCTCGATCGTTGAAAAGCTGGATGATCCCATCGCTGTGAAAGGGTGGGCCGCTGAGGGTTTGAATCTGGCGGATGGACGCACAGTGCAGCTGGCTGGGTTTACTGCCCTGCCCGAAAAATCAGAGCTGCTTTCGCTTGCCACAAAGCGTGGCGTTGAGATCGCCGATGACGGAACGGTGACCGGCCTGATATCGATCTTTCACAAGTGCGGAAACGACCCAGTAAAGAAACACATCGCGAGAGTGGACCTCTCCGAAATGCTGATGTACACCGAACAGGGCGAGTACGTTGACAATCGCGTGATGCCGCAGTACATAACTCCGGTTGATTATCGAAAACAATGCCTCTTCGATGGCTGGAGCAATACCGCCCACTATGGCCTTGAGCGATTCTCCAACCAGAGAGGCACCGTGGCCGTCCCCGAATCGGTCAGCAACCCTGGTGCCATAAGGACTGCCGATAACGAAGGCTGACTGAGAGCCCTTCGCGAGGTTCCAGTTTAATCACCACACCAAATCTGATCATCCAAGAGCTGTGCGACAACATCCATGAGCTGAATGCGGCGATCTAGAGCCGGTGACAAGAGAGTCATTTGCGACAAGACTCGGCACAAAGCAATGAGCTGTGAGTCCGAATAGTTCTTTCGCAACAGTCGCAATCGACTGCGGCCTAAGGGAGACTCGTCGATTTGAGTCCCGTTCTACCAAATGCCAAGATCTCTGACTTCAAGGGAATCCCAGTTCTTATGAGCGATGATCAGGATCGTAGGATGAAGCCAGAT
Source organism: Fimbriimonadia bacterium (assembly GCA_029824495.1). Classification (GTDB taxonomy): domain Bacteria; phylum Armatimonadota; class Fimbriimonadia; order Fimbriimonadales; family Fimbriimonadaceae; genus JALGXY01. Next base: position 4,298 of record JALGXY010000037.1, on the reverse strand, counting down.
CCAAGCTGAGTCATCCAGCACGCAAGAACAGATATCCCAAACTTGATCAGGATCTAGCTGGTCATAGCCAGCAGTTCTAAGCGTGCCGCACCAATCCCGCTCTGCCATGTCTTCGAACTGGCCGCGTGCTTGAAGCACTTCATAGCGGGCGGCTGCAGACTTGTTGAGATTGACGATCGCGCAATCCCGAAACTCTCTATTCAGCTCTTCAAACGCAGTCAGCCCAATCGGGGCAGTCTACATGCCTACAGCTCTCGCAGGTACACATTCCGGAAGTAGAGCGTGTTCCCGTGGTTCTGCAGTTCAATCTGACCAGACCGGTAGATCGGGCGGTTTCGCTCCCAGTAGTTCTCCATCACCGTGTTGCGCACGACGACCTTGCCGTTCAGCTCGACATGCACCCGGTCGCCGACCATGCGGATGAAGAAGGTGTTCCACTCGCCGATCGGGTTGTCGGCAAAGAGCAGCGGTTTCTTGGGGTTCTTCTGGTTGTTGAAGATTCCGCCGGAGCCGTCTGGATGGTCCCAGATCTGAATCTGAGGAGTTCCTCGGAGATAGATGCCGCTGTCGCCTTTTGGATGAATCTTCCAATCGACATACATCTCAAAGTCTTCGTAATCCTTGGCGGTGCAGAGGCTCTGGCCCTTGCCATCAAAGACGAGCACCCCGTCGACCACCTTCCAGTGAGCGCGCATCGACTCATCCGCTTTCTTCTGCTCGGCAGCCAGCTTCTCAGCCGACATTTCAGCCCGAGCCTTAGGGTTGGCCACAAGGCCTTTCCAGCCAGATAGATCTTTGCCGTTGAACAGCGCCCTAAACCCCGGAGGGGGCACGTTGAGCGGCTTGTCCTGCGGAGCCAAGAGCACAGATGCAGCGAGAAGAGAGAGCATGCTGACTATTCTGACCTGATCCAGCGTCTCAGGTCAGCAGCGTCGGCCGCCCAAAACTCTTGTCCACCCGTAGTTCGAGCAAACAGCGGGCCGAGCGACCAGATGTCGCCGATCAGCCGAGGACGCCACAAACGGTGCAGGTCAACGAGCTTGTAATCGAAGTCGCTCGGCCCAAATCCTGTGTAGCCATACAGAGGAATCACCGAGCCGCCAACGTATTCTTCACGCAGAGCCTGCAGCTCATCATCGATCACAAGAGGCTCAAAACCGGGTGTATCGAGAAGGCTGATCCGTGTATTCAGTCTGAGTTTCTGGCCGCTGGCCGTATCAAAAAGGTAGGTGTTCGAACCGTCGCCCTCGTTGAACACAGAAAGAAGATTCAGCTGTGAGTTGGCATAGGTGGATGAGATGCCGACTTCACCATCAAGTGTCTCAAAGTCAGGGGCGCCGAGGCCGCCTTCAAAAAAGAACCTCTGGCCGGTCTTCTCTTGCGGATAGCTGTCGACCGCCGGGGGGACAGCCACTGTGATCGGGCCAAACTTTGTCCAGGATCCTTGGCTTTCGAGCGAGTCGATCACCTTGAATTCGAGCTCCCATCGGCCAGCCGAAAGGTCGCGTCTGTCGAGGTCGATCGGCACGGTCACCTGATAGCCAGGCTGCCCGACGATCCGCTTGGAGGTCCATTCATCGCGGCTGGTGAACGAGACCGCTTTCTCGCCGATCGTCATGCTGCCGTTCATCGACTGCCACGACAGGTCATCGGGGCTGCCCTCAGCCCACGGAATCTCCATTGTGAAGCCCCAGCCGCTGTCTTCAGGCACCAGCATCGGCCCCACGCCCGTCAGAATCGCCGCAGCGATTGCACTCACCATCACATAAGGATTGACGCTCGAAAATCGCCCGCGATTCACCAAGTCTTGGGTCGATCGAACATCTGCCGAATTTTGAGAGTAGGCAATGTATAATCAACCCGGCCAATCTGGGCCGGGAGACACCCCATGAAAAGAATCATCTACTTCATCGTCTCGAACATTTTGATCCTGACGATGATCACGATTATCGTCAACGTTTTTGGGCTTGAGATCTACCTCGAAGAGGGTGGGCTCAATCTGACAGCGCTGCTGATATTCTCGGCCATCATCGGCTTCGGCGGAGCGTTCCTGTCGCTCGGCATCTCGAAGTGGATGGCGAAGACCTTTATGGGCGTCAAGGTTCTCCCTGCCAATGGGCATCTCAGCCCCGAAGCACGGCGTCTGGTCGATCGTGTTCATGTATACGCCCAGAGGGCCGGCCTCGACAAGATGCCGGAAGTCGGCGTCTATGATTCGAACGAGGTCAACGCGTTCGCCACAGGCCCGAGCCGGAACAACTCGCTTGTCGCGGTTTCTGCCGGCATGCTCAACAGCATGGATGCTGATTCGGTCGACGGCGTTTTGGCTCATGAGGTCGCTCATATCGCCAATGGCGACATGGTCACGATGACCCTGCTGCAGGGGATCGTCAACACATTTGTGATCTTCTTGGCGCGTGTCGCAGCCTGGATCGTCGCTCGGTTCATCAACGAGGATCTCGGCTACTTTGCTCAGTTCATTCTGATCATGGCTTTCCAGATCTTCTTCTCGATCCTTGGCGGCCTGGTGGTCATGGCGTTCTCACGACACCGTGAATACAAGGCGGACGAGTGGGCAGCGACCTACGCTGGCAAACATAAAATGATCGGTGCGCTGCAGAGCCTCAAGTTCAACTCACAGGCGATCTCCAAAGATCAGCCTGCCCTGCAGACACTTAAGATCAGCGGCGGCAAACAGGGGCTGTTGAAACTGTGGGCCAGCCACCCGGATCTTGACGACCGGATTGCTGCACTACAGAAGCTCTGATCCAGCCGTTTCTCAAAAGTTGGGGCCGATCCTGAACGGGATCGGCCCCATTTCGTTTGACACCCAGGTGTAGAATGGCCGACGTGAGCGATCTGATCCAGCTCGGAAGCCGTAACGACCGACCAAAGAGGCCGGCGCCTGATCAGCTTGAACTGAAGTTCAGCGATGAGGCTGTTAAGCAGCTTGACGCCCTCCGCACGCACTACCCGACCGAAAAGGCGTGCATCCTCCCTGGGCTCTGGATCGCACAGCGCGAATACGACGGCACCTTGACCCCCGAAGCGATCGCTGAGACAGCCCACCGGCTCAACCGCAGCTATGCTGAAGTCGAAGGCGTCGCCACGTTCTATTCGATGTACAACACCGGCCACAAGGTCGGCAAGCACATGATCGAGGTGTGCACCTGCCTGAGCTGCCACATGTGCGGCGCCTATCGCATCGGTGATCACCTGAAAGAAAAGCTCGGGATCGAGTTTGGTGAGACCACCGAAGACGGTCTGTTCACCCTGCACGAGGTCGAATGCCTCGATGCCTGCGATCGGGCTCCGCTGCTGCAGGTCGGCGACGAATACATCGGCCCGGTCACTCCGGACGACTGTGACAAGCTGATCGCCGCGCTGAAGGATCGCCCCGACTCATCGGTTGTCAAACTGGCCGACGAGATCGTGAAGGTCCATCTGAAAGCTGACGAGAAGTAAACGTCTAGCTTTGTTGATATCGAAGCCCCTTCTGCCGGTCGGCAGGAGGGGGAACAAGAATCAAGTGCGCCCCAGCAACTTCTTGACTTCGCCTGAGGCCCGCTCGCCAAGCACCAGGCTCTGACCTCGCGGCCTGCCCCAGACATCCTCCATCACTCGGTACATCAGCAGGTCGTGGGTCTTGAGCTGGGCCCGGTTGAACGGATAGAAGTCGTTGAACCCAAAGTACGCCTCGGTCGCCTCCGCGAAGTACTCCATCACGTTGTTTGTGCCGTAGTGCTTCTGCTTTCGACCAACGACGTGCAGAATCCGCTGGTACTTGCCCGACTCCATCGCTGCGTCGTAGGCGTCTTTCGCTCCTTTGTGCTGATACGTCAAAACCTGATGGTGATAGGCATGAGCCATCTCATGAAGCAGCATCATCGGCTGAACATCGTTGGTCCAGCTCACCAGATTCCTTAGATTGCCCATCTCAACTGACTTCGCCTTGTCCGTGTTGTAGCCGTTGTTTTTGAGCCAGCCAGCGCTCGGGTGATAGACCGCTCCGCGATTGCCGGGATTGCTGTGCTCGATCCAGATCTTGACCGTGTGGAGATGCTCCAGCTTATCTTCGGGGACGATCCGGTTGATCTCCTCGATCTTGGATTTGATCACCTCCATAGCCGGACCGAGAAGCTTCTTGTCAGCCGTTGCAGCAGGGCTTACCAGCACGGTGAATCCGCCGATCTTGTTCTTGGTGTATTGGTCGGTCTTTGAGTGAACAAAGCCGGAGTCTTGGGCGGTGATCACTGCCGCCGCCAAGGCGATTGAGAGCATGTGGCCAGTATTCCAGG
>JALGXY010000036.1 GCA_029824495.1 Fimbriimonadia bacterium | reverse complement strand
AAGAAACAGGCTCTCACCTTCGACAACATGACGCACATGATTCGTGAGGCTGGCCGCACGCCGGTCGAACGAGACTCGTACTACAATGTTGTGGAAAAGCCGGCTCCCGTAAAGCCCGTGCGTAATCTGACACCGGTTTCGATGGCAGCTTCGTCCTAATTAGCGGGACATGCTGGCGACTCTTCGAAAGTTCCTCCTGATGGAAGGGGGGCTGCAGCTCACGACTGACGAAAAATCGGTCTGCCTTAAGCAGATCGAGGACATGAGTCATCCCGTCCGGTCGTACTTTGTCCTGACGATTCTCTCCGCGGCTATCGCCGGCTTCGGCCTGCTGCAGGGCTCGACCGCCGTTGTAATAGGCGCGATGCTTGTCGCTCCCTTGATGGGGCCGATTTTCGGCATCGCCCTCGCCTTGATTCGGGATGATCAGAAGCTGTTGTTCGACTCGCTTGTGGCGGAGATTCTCGGCATCGCATTGGTGATCGGTCTCGGCTGGGTGGTCGGCAGTATGGCTCCGCTGATCGAGCTCTCTTCTGAGGTCGTTTCGAGGACCAATCCGAGCATCTACGACATCTTGATTGCGCTCGCTTCGGGCTTGGCTGGCGCGTACGCTTTGGTGAACCCGAAGCTGAGCACTTCGCTGCCAGGCGTGGCGATCGCGACCGCTTTGGTCCCTCCGCTTGGCGCATGCGGCATCTGCCTGGCAGCCCAAGAGTGGAAGATGGCCTTCGGGGCATTCATCCTTTTTGCGGTCAATATTCTGGCGATCGAGCTGGCTGCGGCCGGTGTCTTCGCGCTGTACAAACTCGGGACACGGCGGTCATGGCAGGGTTGGACCTCGGTCTGGAAGCAGTTTGGCTGGAGTGCAGTCTTGCTGCTGCTGATGTCGTTCTGGTTCTATCGGTCGTTTACGATCGGCCTACAGGAAGCCGAAATCCGGAATAAGGTGCGGACTGAGCTGACCGAAATGGCACACGATGTTCAGGGATCCGCATTGGATGATTCCACCGTGGAGTTTCTCGAAAACGGGAATGTTCGTGTGATGGCCGCCTATCTCACGCCGAAGACGTTTGAGCCGAGCATGGTTCGAATGATGGATGAGCATCTTGATGCCGTCGTAGGACGAAATGTGGACCTGACCGTCCGGTCTCTGGTCTCTTCGGACAATAATGCCGAGGGGCCGGTGTTTGTGCCGCAGGCAGATCTGGATCGACGGCAGCAGCAGAGCGAACGGTCTCAGATCTACAGCAACGTCTATCAGTCTCTGTCCGATGGCCTTCATGGATTCAGCGGGGCGTCGCTGGTCCGGCTCGATCTGCCAAATACCGCTCAGGGCTCAGAAGCTCTCGCTGAGGTGAGCACGCCGACCGCTCTGTCGCCGGGCGATGTTGAGGCTCTGGAGAAGCGCATCCGGGATGAGACGGGACGTTCCTACAAACTGAGTGTCCGTTCGATTCTGACGATCGTTGCGAATAAATCAGAATTCCTCTATCGACCCGCAGAACCACAGGTCTCGGATGAGCAGCAGAGGCTGCAGACCAGGCTGGAGCAGGCGCTTAAAAATCAGCTCAGCACCCGGATTCCTGGGGCGACACTCTCGGCATTGAATCTGAGCCAGACTAACGGTGAATGGCGCGTTGTCGCTTCAGTTCGGACGCCCGAGGTTGTCAGTCCCGAGCTTGTAGGCGAGATCGAGGCGTTGATTCACGAGCACGTCGACCCTTCGGTTCGACTGGTGATCCGCTCCAGCGTAGAAGCTGATGCGTCTGCAGCTGGATTCGTCGGCGCCGGCTCGGATTGACCGGATTCCCCCTCTTCCATTGTTGCGAAGCGAAATGGAGGAGGGGGTGCAGGAGGAGGAGGGCAAATGTGCAGACGTGAAAAGGAGGGAGGAAGTTGGATTCTGGCTGGTCCAATGACAGCTAGGCGAGTGGAGGTGGAAAGGTCGAGATGATTGATGCGCCTGCTTCTTTCAAGGTCTTGATTCCCGAATCTTCATGTGATAGAATCGAATCAGATTTTGGGCGCCGTTGCCCGGTCTCTTGGACTGTTCCAAACTCCTGGCCATCGCCGATGATGTGACCCCCGGCAGAAAGACTCTGCCAAGAGGTCACGAAAGTGAACGATTACAAGAGAATAACTGCGTCCGGCACAGCTCTGCTGCTGCCCACCTTTTCCTTTGCTCAAGAGGCTCAGGCCGTTGTCGATAAAGGCGACTCCACATGGATGATCGTGTCGACAGCACTTGTGCTTCTCATGACCCCTGCCTTGGCGCTGTTCTACGGCGGCATGGTTCAGAAAAAGAACGTTCTTAACACGATGCTCCTCAGCTTCGTGATGATGGGCGTCTCCAGCATCAGCTGGGCAATGCTCGGCTATTCGCTGGCGTTCGGTGAGTCGACAAACGGCTTCATCGGAAGCATCCAGTATCTCTGGGCTCAGAACATCTCGCTCGACACCCCGATGGGCGAGCAGACAATTCCTGCCGCGCTCTTCATGCTGTTTCAGATGAAGTTCGCGATCATCACACCCGCGCTGATCTCTGGTGCTGTTGCTGAGCGGATCAAGTTCAGCGGCTATCTGGTCTTCACGCTGCTCTGGTCGATCCTGATCTACGCGCCTTTGGCCTGTTGGACCTGGAACTCGAACGGCTGGTTGATGAACCTAGGTGCTCTCGATTTTGCGGGCGGCACGGTTGTTCATCTGTCGAGCGGCATGTCTGCCATTGCGCTGATCATGATCCTCGGGCCGCGTAAGAGCAAGACGCTTCCTCCGAACAACATCACCCTGACTCTGCTGGGTGCCGGGCTGCTCTGGTTTGGTTGGTTCGGATTCAATGCTGGCTCTGCCCTGGCTATGGATTCGATTGCGATCAACGCCTTTCTGACCACTCACATGGCGGCGGCAGCCGGACTCTTGAGCTGGATGGCCATCGAGTGGGCTCGGCACAAGAAGGTCACAGCCATCGGGGCTGCGAGTGGCCTGGTTGCGGGCCTGGTCGGCATCACTCCTGCGGCCGGTTTTGTCGGCGTCGGCGGGTCGGTCTTGATCGGTGTCGCGGCCGGCGTTGTCTGCTGCCTGGCGGTCGATCTGAAGCATCGTCTTGGCTATGACGACGCCCTCGACGTGATCGCTGTTCATGGTGTTGGTGGACTGATGGGTGCTGTCCTGACCGGTGTGCTTGCCACGCCTGCTGTCAATCCTGCTGTCGCGGGAGCCTTGGCCGATGGCCGAGGCAATCTGGTCCTCGTCCAGTTTGCAGCCGTAGCAGCTTCTGGTGCATTCGCTTTCGGCGGATCGTGGATCCTCGCCAAAGTGATTGATATGGTGATCGGACTGCGATCGAATGAAGAGTGTGAACAGCTTGGTCTCGACCTGGCCTATCACGGCGAGGATGGCTATGGCCTCGATCCTCTTGGGGACATGGAGCCGGCGGCGGAGCTCGGCACCCACGCCATTGCTGAACCGACCAGTGGTGAGTTGACGCCGACAGCCGGCTGATTCTCCTCGTTGTCCAGGCCGCGGATTCTCGGTCAAAATAAGGCTGAGGTGAAGACCGAGAATTCGAGCCTGGTGAGACGACTCACGTTCCCGACGCTGACCCTTTACGGCCTCGGGACCGTGGTCGGTGCCGGCATCTACGCGATCATTGGTGAGGTCGCGGCTGCCGCCGGTATCTACACGCCACTGGCATTTTTGGCGGCTGCACTGCTCGCTGTTTTCAGCGCCCTCTCTCTGGCCGAGCTTTCTGCCCGTCTGCCCCACAGCGCAGGAGAAGCGGTCTTTGTCAAAAAGGCGTTCGGCAGCATGACTCTTTCGACTGCCGTCGGGATGCTGGTCATCCTCTCAGGTGTAGTTTCCGCAGCGACAATCATCAATGGTGCCGTCGGATATGTTCAGGCGATATTCAGTGCTGACCTGCTGGCGATAGTAGTGGGGCTGACGGCACTCTTGGCGTTTGCTGCAGCGCTCGGCGTCCACCTCTCCGTGGGGGCAGCGGCCCTAGTGTCGGTGATCGAAATCCTCGGACTCTTGGCTGTGATCTGGGCTGGTCGAGGAGCGTTTGGAAACCTGCCAGAGGTCTTTTCAACAGCGCCGCCGCTGGGCGGCTCCGGCGTGACTCTCGGCATCTTGAGCGGGGCAGTGATCGCCTTTTATTCGTTTATCGGTTTCGAGGATATGGTGAACATGGCTGAAGAGGTCAAGAACCCTGGGCAGGTTATGCCTCGGGCGATGATGACGGTCTTCTTCGGTTCAACAGCTCTGTATGTCCTTCTTTCGCTTGTGATCATCGGCTCGATGGACCCGCTGGCCCTGCGTTCGAGCGGGGCTCCTTTGGCGGACGTTTTCAGCAAGACAACAGGCTGGACGGGTGACCCGATCGCTGCGATCGGAATCATCGCCATCGTAAATGGCGGTCTGGTACAGATCATCATGGGATCACGCGTGGTCTATGGCCTCGCAAAACAGGGGGCGCTCCCCAAGCTGCTGGGGCATGTCGACAGACGGACCCACACTCCGGTGGCGGCCACGCTGTTGATTGCCGGATCGGTGCTGGCGCTGGCTCTCGTTGGGTCGATCAAGGACTTGGCAGAGATCACGTCGATGCTCCTGCTACTCGTATTTACGATGATCAATGCGGCTCTGGTTCGGATCAAACTGCGCGATCCACAGCCCGAAGATGTGCCGAACTATCCGATTCTGGTGCCGATTTTGGGCGCGATTGTCAGCCTGGCGATGGTGGTCTGGCGGTCGATGGTGTACATCGGCTGAGCTTGGCGCACGGCTGCACCGCCCTGTCCACCACCATCCCCCGCCCACCCACCCTCCGGTGGTGGCGGACAGGGAACGAGGGGGCAACATTCCCCCTCCTCCTTTTTGCGAAGCGAAAGGGAGGAGGGAGGGTCCGCCTAAGAGGTCAGCAATAGGCTGAGCTCGACGTGGAAAAGGGGGTGGAGGGCCGGTTTGCAGATGGGAACGTCCGCACGACTGGTGTTGAATTCACCGCCCTCCCCCTTGCCAAGAACGGGCCAGTCTCGCTATGATAGTCAGCATGGCTGTCAATGGCAGAGCTTCAATCCTAGAGGCGCCGGGTGAACCGGCAGTAGTGCGCGATATCGTTGTCGATTCTCCCGGCCCGAATGATGTCCTTGTTAAGGTCG
>JALGXY010000035.1 GCA_029824495.1 Fimbriimonadia bacterium | reverse complement strand
CGGAGAGTTCGTCTTTCTGTGCGGGCAGACCGGCAGCGGCAAATCGACTCTCCTAAAAGTGCTGACCAGAGAGGTGCCCCACACAAGCGGCAAGGTCTCGATTGACGGGCGTGACCTCGGTGAAGTGCGGCCCAAAGATGTCCACATCCTTCGTCGCAAGATGGGCATCGTCCCCCAGGATTTCGGGCTGCTCCCCGGAAAACGAGTCTGGGAAAACGTCGGCTACGCTCTTCGTGCAGTTGGCAAAACCAAAGTCCAGGTGCGTCGAACCGTTCCTGAGATTCTTGAGCAGGTGAACATTCTTCATCGGGCCGACGCCTATCCGTCCGAATTGAGCGGCGGTGAACAGCAGCGCGTGGCGATTGCCAGGGCCCTGATCAACAACCCACCCCTTCTTCTGGCCGACGAGCCGACAGCGAACCTCGACCCTCATCATTCTGTCGAGATCATGGAGATCCTCCAGCGCTTGAATGAAGGCGGAACCACTGTGATTGTCGCCACTCACGACACGCTTATTGTTGAGAGATTTGGCAGCCGGGTCGAGCTGATGGACTTTGGCCGAATTGTTCGTCAACGCGAGGAGGCCACTGATGCTTGACCGCATTGAATTCCTGATCGCCGAGGCGTACACGTCGCTGAAACGCAACCCTTGGATGACGTTTGCTTCGGTCACTACGGTTGCCATGGCGCTCTACATTCTCGGAGGGATCGGCACGCTCTACTTCTCCTTGTCTGGCCACCTGGATAACCTGAACCGCGACTTTAAACTGAGCGTTTTTCTGGTCGATGGTCAGACCGAAGAGCAGCATCGGGCGATTGAAGCCGCCATCGAATCGAGTCCCGGTTTCGCCAGCCTGACCTTTGTTTCGAAAGATGCGGCGTTTGCCGCGTTCCGCAGCGAGAATCCCGATATCCCTCTCGATGACTTCGAAGAGGACAACCCACTGCCTGACTCGTTTGAGGTCCGGCTGAAGAACATCGGCCTCGCCTCAGGCGCGGCCGAATCGATCCGGCTGATAGAGGGGGTCGAAGAGGTCCGAGATGCCAGCGAATACAGGGCGCTTCTCAGCCAGAGCCGGGCGCTGCTTCGCAGTCTTGGCCTGATACTCGGCAGTTTGATGCTGATTACAGGCGGCATCCTGATCTACAACACGATCCTGCTGACCATCTATGCTCGAAGGCGAGAGCTTGCGATCATGCGGCTGGTGGGGGCTGAGCGTCTCTCGGTCAGCGGTCCTCTGATGATTGAGGGAGCGGTTCAGGGACTGATCGGTGGTGTTCTTGCTGCGTTTCTGATCAGCCTCACGCTAAAATCATTGAATACAATTGTGAAAGGATTGAGCACAATGGGCTCGGTTGAACCACCTTCGATCGTACCGATGGTCATCGGTCTGACTTTCGCCGGCGCAGTCTACGGCATCGTCTGCTCTGCCCTGGCAATCCACCGACAGGTGAAGCACGCATGAAAGCACTTGTAACCACAGGAGCAGCAGCTCTGCTCGTCATATCAGTTTTCGCACAGTCCGAGTCGCAGCTCAATGATCGGCTGGGTGACGTTCAACGCCAGAGTGACCAGGTTCGCCAAAAGCTGGAGGAGGCCAAGCAGAAAGAGAAGCGAGTCTCGCAGGACATGGAGCGTATGGATCGGAGCTTGAGCACTGCTGCCAGGGACCTAGAGGACACGAGAGACAGGCTCGAATCTAATCGAGACCTTCAGTCTCAGTTGGCGGATGAGCTGGTCGAAGCGGGCGTGCAGTTGGAAGATTCCAGAGTTCGGATCAAGTCTCGCCTCAGATCGATGTACAAGAGCGGCGGAGAATCACCCGTGCTGGTGCTGCTCGGCAGCAAAGATGTTGCCGCATTCGCTTCCCGAAAAGCGATTCTCGAGCGGATCGCCAAGCGAGACCGCGAAATGTTCGATCAAGCCGAGGCTCTAAAGGCCGACATCACCCAGAAGAAGGCCGAACAAGACGAGGTCGTCAAGAGAATTACAAATCTGGAGGCCAAACAGGAGCGGGAAAAGGTAGGGCTTCAATCGGCAAGAAACGACAAGGCAGGCCTGCTGAAGCGGCTGGAAGGTGACCTCGATGCGTACGAACGCCAGCTCGATGCATTGGCCCGCAAGAGCGCTCAGATCGAAGCAGAGCTGCAGACCTACCTCAGCACCGGCGGAAACCCGACGATCGTGCCGCATCAAGGCAAGCTGATGATGCCTGTCGTAGGCCGAAGATCGAGCCCTTACGGGATGAGGAACCACCCGATTGTTCGGAAGCGCAAGATGCACACGGGCATGGATATCGCCGCCAAATCAGGGACGCCGATCGTGGCAGCCGCTGGCGGTGTCGTCTACAAGTCTGGCAGGCAGGGCGGATATGGCAACACGGTGATCATCGATCACGGCGGCGGAATGATGACTCTTTACGCCCACTGCTCTCGGCTCTATGTCAAGGCTGGGCAGATTGTCGAACAGGGAGAAAAAATCGCTGCGGTCGGCAGTACAGGCATGTCGACGGGGCCACATCTCCACTTTGAGGTTCGAATTGGCGGCAAGCACACCAATCCGGCCTCCTATTTCTAAATCAGGTCCGACTCGGGCGGTAACATGGCCGGGACTCTGTTGGGAGTAAATCCGATTGGCAACTGATACAAGCAATTTTCGAAACGGCATGGCGATCTATGTAGACGGCGAAGTCTGCCAGATCATCGAATTCCAGCACGTGAAGCCTGGAAAGGGCGGAGCGTTTGTCCGAACCAAGCTCAAACGGCTGAAGACAGGCACCACTATTGAGAAGACATTTCGTGCGGGCGAAAAGGTTGAGGACTGCTACATGGAGCACAAGAACTATCAGTACCTCTACCGACAGGGCAAAGAGCTGATCCTGATGGATCTCGAAACCTACGAGCAGATCCCAATCGAAGAGAGTGCCTTGGGCGACAGCGCCAAGTTCCTGAAGGAAGAGATGGAGGTTCAGGCGCTCGTGGCAGACGGGAAGACTTTAGGCTACGAAGTGCCAAACTTTGTCGAGCTCGAAGTGACCGAAACAGACCCGGGATTCAAGGGCGATACCGTCAGCGGAAGCAACAAACCGGCCACAACTGAGACCGGAGCTGCAGTCCAGGTGCCGTTCCATATCAAGATCGGCGATGTGATTCGCGTAGATACGAGAACCAGCACCTATATGGAGCGCGTCAAAAAATAGCGCTCGTGCCAACACGATAACGGTGGGAAGAGATGAAGGATAACAACAGCGGTTTTGAACTGAGTGACAGTGTTCAGGGATTATTGGACTCCCTGTCACGTCTGCTGTTCACTGTGGGAGGCGCGGCCGCAGCGATCGGCCTCGGCATGGTCCTCTTCTCTGCTTTTCAGACAGATTCAAATGCGCTCGAACAGGCGCAGACCAACCTAGAAAACTTCAGCATGGTTGCCGTGTTCGGCAGCATCGCTGCTGTCCTCGGTGCGGCCTGGCTCTACTGGGCTGAAGAGATCCTGGGAGCCGTCCTGCTCATCATCGGTGGAATCTTATGGTCTGCCCCCATGTGGATGCCCTCGATTGGCGCAACAGGCGGAGCTGCAGCTGAAGCCAACCAGATCCTCATTAAGTGTGCCTATTTCCCTGGCGTTCTCGGCATCATCGCCCTCATGTCCGAAGGCATCAGTCGCCTCAGAATCAGGATGAAGCAGGGCGCCAAAGCAGATGTCAAGTTTGGCAAAGAGGTCAACGAAGAGAAGGACCGGCGCAGCCAGTTCCTCGGCAAGTGCTACCAGCTCTCGTTCTGTCGGAAGTTCGTCCGAGAACGATGTCCGATCTACCACTCAAAGGTCGCCTGCTGGAAAGAGCGGGTCGGCTGCATGTGTGAAGAGTCGGTGATCCGCAATGCGATGGAAGGCAAGGTCATTCCGGCCAATGCGGTCGCTGCGGCCAAGTTCATCCCGCACAACCCCAAACTGACACCTGGTCAGAAGGTTGAGCGCTGCAAACAGTGTGTCATCTACAACGAGCATCAGAAGCACAAGTACCAGCTCTTCCTTGCTGGTGCGATCGTGATCACCATCGGCTCGTATGTGATTGTGCGACAGCCGGCAACCGATGCCCTTGAGAACATCCTGGTCAACGCTGACAGTGCGATCTCGAAAGCTACCTTCTCTGAAGAGAAGGTTCAGACCGAGACGACCAAGAACACATCGATCAAGGATGGCGCGATCCCCTACGCCGACATCCTGATCGTGGTCATTTTTGTCGTGCTGTTCGCCTACTTCATCCGCTTCGTCGAGTACCTCGTCTTCAAGCTGAAGGTCTGACCTCGATGGCGGTGGAAAGGCGGACGATAGAACTCAACGGTTCGCATGGCGAGGGCGGCGGCGCCCTCATCCGCACGGCGCTCTGCATGAGCGCCCTTACCTCTCAGCCTGTCCGCATCTGGTCGGTGCGCGGCGCGATGCGCAAGAGCGGCCTGACAGCCGAAGATATGGCGCTGATCGAGTGCTTGGCGATCAGCACAAACGCGCGGGTTGAGGGTGCCGAGCTCGGCGGCGAGGAGATCACATTTTCACCCAGACGCGAGCCGAAAGCTCTGCGCCAAAACATCGACCTCTCGGCCTTCGATAAAGGCCGCGTGGCCGGCAGCAGCGTGATCGTTCTCGAAGCTCTTGTGCCGGTTCTGGTCCGGGCAGGCAGCCTCTCAACCTTGACTCTGATCGGCGAAACTCACTGCCAGGGCGCGCTCAGCTATGACGCGTTCGAGCGGTCTGCCGTCCCGGCGCATCTCCGTCAAGGAATCGGCGTGATGCCGGCGCTGGTTCGGGCGGGGATCGGGCGCGGCGGCAAGGGTGAAATCCGGTGTGAAATCGAGCCGAGCGTGATCGAATCTCTCGACTGGGAGAGGCCTGGCGAAGCGGTCCGATCCGGCGTGGTTCTGACCAGTTCTGGTGTAGATGAGAAGCAGGCCGAGTTGATCGCAGCCGCAGCGCAGTCCGAGATGGAGCAGATGGGGTTTGTGCCTCAGGTCGACCTTGTCCCCGCCCATGCGGGCGACGCAGGAGCAGGCCTGACGATCTGGGTCGAGTGCGAGTCGGGCGCGGGCAGCGCCACCGCCGTCACCGACCGCGGCATGAAGCTCGAAGACCTGGCCGACTCAGCCGTGGGGCGGATCAAGGAGTGGCTGAAATCTGGCGCTTCGGTGGATGAGCACCTGGC
>JALGXY010000034.1 GCA_029824495.1 Fimbriimonadia bacterium | reverse complement strand
AGTCGTCTTCCTTGCGCAGGAAGAGGCACAGAAATTTGGTGAGGGATACGTCTCCACCGAACACCTTCTGCTCGGACTTGTGCGCGAGAGCGACAGCGTCGCTGCGCGTGTCTTTGGCCGAATGGACGTCAGCCTCGAGAAGATCCGCGCCGAAGTTGAAAAGCAGCTGCCGAAAGCTGAGCCACGAAGCGCCCAAGATATGTCTTTGACGCCACGCGCAAAGCGGGTCATCGACTTGGCCTACGACGAAGCTCGAAACCTCAACAACAATTACATCGGCACCGAACACCTGATGCTCGGCCTGATCCGAGAGGCTGATGGCCTGGCAGGACGCGTCCTGCTGAAGCTCGGCATTGAGCTTGAGCGAGCTCGACGCGAAGTGATGGCGTTGCAGGACAACGACACCTCAGCTAAACCTGGTGCTCGGCAGACATCTTCGACTCAGACAAGCACCGCGAGCCGAACCCCCACGCTTGACGAATTTGGCCGCGACCTCACCGAACATGCTGCTGACGGCAAGCTCGACCCCGTTGTCGGAAGACAGCAGGAGATCGAGCGGGTCATGCAGATCCTGAGCCGCCGAACCAAGAACAACCCGTGTCTGATCGGCGACCCGGGAGTCGGCAAAACTGCGATCGCTGAAGGGCTTGCCCTTCGGATCAACAGCGGCGATATTCCAGATCTTCTGGCAGACCGCAGACTCGTTGCTCTCGATATGGCCAGCCTGGTGGCAGGCACCAAGTATCGAGGCGAATTCGAAGAGCGCATGAAGAAAGTGATGGAGGAGGTCCGAGCCGCTGAGGGCCAGGTTATTCTCTTCATCGACGAGCTCCACACGCTGGTCGGCGCAGGAGCCGCTGAAGGCGCGATTGATGCTTCGAACATCATGAAGCCTGCCCTCGCCAGAGGCGAACTGCAGTGCATCGGTGCAACGACTCAAGAAGAGTTCCGCAAGTACATCGAGAAAGATGCAGCGCTTGAGCGACGATTCCAGGCCGTTAAGGTTGCCGAGCCGGATGTCGATTCAGCTCGCGATATTCTCAAAGGCCTTCGGGAGCGGTACGAAGCTCACCACGGAGTCGAGATCACCAACGAGGCGATCGACGCTTCAATCCAGCTTTCCCAGCGCTATATCACCGACCGGACACTGCCAGACAAGGCGATCGATCTGATCGATGAAGCCGCCAGCCGTGTCAGGCTGCAGCAGAGCCTGCCGCCGCAGGAGGTTAGAGCCGACAAAGTCGAGCTGACCAACCTCAGATCTTCCATCGACTATCTGAAGCGCCACAGAGAAGAAGGCGACCCTGATCTCGCTGAAAAGCTGAAGCTTGCAGAAGAGCTTGAAGGGAAAATCGACGTCAGCGAAGAGGCTTGGCGATCTGAAGAGAAGCCAGAACCGGTGGTCGGCGAAGACGAAATCGCAGCCATCGTTCAGAGCTGGACAGGAATCCCTGTCAAGCGGCTGGTTCAGGCTGAGTCTGACAAGTTGATGAGCATGGAGGCTGACCTCCACAAGCGACTGATCGGTCAGGGCGATTCGGTAAGTGCCGTCTCGCGTGCTATCCGACGTGCCCGAAGCGGCCTGAAGGATCCGAAGCGACCGATCGCCAGCTTTGTCTTCCTCGGCCCAACGGGTGTCGGTAAAACCGAGCTTGCCAAATCTCTCGCGGAATACCTCTACGAAAAAGAGTCGAGCATGGTCCGAATCGACATGTCTGAGTACATGGAGAGATTCGCGGTCAGCCGACTGGTCGGTGCCCCTCCTGGATATGTCGGCTATGACGAAGGCGGCCAGCTCACCGAACAGGTGCGGCGAAACCCGTACAGCGTTGTCCTGCTTGACGAAATCGAAAAGGCTCACCCCGAAGTCTTCAACCTGCTGCTGCAGGTGATGGAGGACGGGCAGCTCACCGACTCGCAGGGACGAACTGTCGACTTCCGCAACACGATCATCATCATGACGTCGAACGTTGGTGTCAAGCCGATCGAGCTCGAAAAGGGACTCGGATTCCGGGATATCAAGCTCGATCCGGATGATCCAAGAACCTATGAGTCGATGAAGAACAAGATGCTGGACGAGATGAAGAAATCGTTCCGGCCTGAGTTCCTCAACCGAATCGACGAGATCATCGTCTTCCACCACCTGACGAAGGAAGAGATTCTGACGATCGCGGACATCTACATGAAGCGTGTCAACGAGCAGGCTGAAGAGCTCGGCATCAAGATCGTCTTGAGCGATGGTGTCAAAGACCTGCTGATTGAAAAGGGCTACGATCCGAACATGGGTGCAAGGCCGCTGCGACGAGCAGTCCAGCGCTATATTGAGGACCCGCTGAGCGAGCATCTGCTCGTTTCAACATTCAAGTCGGGCGACACAATCATCGCCGAAGTGAATGACGAGGGAACCATTGTCTTCTCGAAACAGGACGCCGGCGAGGCTCCTGAAGAAGAAGAGCCGGAACTGGTCAACAACTGATCGGTTCTGACAGATAAAAAGATCGCCCTCCGGCCACACAAGGCGGGAGGGCGATCTTCGTTAGACCTAGCCAAATTCAGGCTTTTTCAGGCTCTCTTTCGCGGGACTTGAAGACGACGACATAGAGGAACCCTGCGGCGATGGCCCCGAAAAGCGGCCCCAGAACATACGTCCCCGCGTGGGTCAGCCCTTCCCCGCTGGCAAAGACTGGGCCGAGGAACCTGGCAGGGTTCATGGCCGCACCGGTCAGGGCATATCCTGCCATCACGTTCATTGCAACGGCCAGGCCGATGAATAGGCCAGCCACTCCGCCGACATCTTTCTTGTCGACTGCAGCCCCGATGATGACCGCCATTAGAATAAAGGTGAATATCGCTTCGACCATCAGAGCACTGGTCGAATTCTCGAGAACCAACGGTGGGCTGCCGAACTTGATAAAACTGGCACCACCCAGGGCCATCACTGCTGCTTTTGCGCCTAAGTACCCTCCAAGGATCTGAAAGACAATACAGCCGAGGGCATTGAAGACACTAATTTTCTTGAGCATCAACATTGTCAGCGTCACGGCAGGATTAAAATAGCCTCCCGAAACTCCTCCGAATGCCGCAATCATGACGGCAATTGCCAGACCGCTCACTAAAGCAACGCCGACCACTCCGACGTTGTTGCTGATCGCCAAAATGCTGGCAAAACAGAGTGTGAAGACACCGATCATCTCCGCGATGTAGGCCCTCCAGTTAATGGTGTACATGTGATTGACAACTCCTGGCCGCGTCGCCGCGACCTGTGTCAAGGACGCTCTGATTCTAATTTTGGGCGCGAGAGCGAGAAACTATGAGGCCTCGCTGCTGCGCAGCGGGGCCTCAATTCTCGATCAGACGTTCGGGCGTGCGTTTGGACCAAATCGAGCGTTGTAGTAAGGCACAATTGTCGATTCGGGAGCCACAACCTTGTCGATCTTCTCCAGAGTCTTCTTGTCGAGCTTGATCTGACAGGCTGCGACCGACTGCTTCAGCTGCTCGATCGACCGTGCCCCGATGATCGGAGCTGTAATGCCCGGCTGATTTGCCACCCATGCAAGGCTCAGTTCTGTCATCGAAAGACCGGCGCTGTCTGCAATTCTCTTCAGCCTCTTGACCACCGTGGTCGACTCTTTGTTCACTCGGTTCATCGGGTCAGAGTTGCCGTAGCGAGAGCGCTTGCCCGGATCATCCAGATACTTGCCGGTGAGCTGGCCTCCCGCCAGCGGCGACCAAGGGATGACCGCCCAGTCGTAAGTGCGGCAGAAGGGCAGCATCTCTCTTTCGAGCGAGCGATCGAGCAGGTTGTAGGGCGGCTGCTCTGAAACAAACCCGTTGATACCGAGCATCTTGGCCACGTAGTGAGCCTCTGCAGCCTGCCATCCAGCATAGGTGCTGCATCCAAGATATCGCACCTTGCCCTGGCGAACCAGGTCATCGAGAGCCCTGAGAGTTTCGTCGATCGGAATCTCGGGCTGAGGGCGGTGGATCTGATAGAGATCGATGTAGTCGGTGCCGAGCCGCTTCAGAGAAGCCTCACACGCCTCCATGATGTGCCGCCTGCTGTTGCCCCAAGCGTTGGGGTCTGTGTCGCTCATCTTGCCGTGACACTTGCTGGCGATCACCAGCTCATCGCGGCGGCCTTTGATTACTTTGCCGAGGACCGTTTCGCACAGTCCACGCGCATAGACGTCTGCTGTGTCGAAGAAGTTGATGCCGAGGTCGAGAGCCGCGGCTCCAATTTCGAGAGCTTCAGGCTCCTCATTGCCCCACTCGTCGGGCTCCCACCCGAACGTCATCGTGCCGAGGCACGGGTTGCTGACCTGGACGCCTGTGCGTCCGAGACTACGGAATTCCATGGGTTCAGTTTAGCGGCAGTTCTGCTACGGCTGCCCGGCTATCGCACCAACGATCACCAGAATAATTACGCTGACAAGAACCAAGCTCGATAGTGAACCAAGGATAATCCCGGTGATCGCGTGCCCCTTGCCATGCAGTTCAGAGTTCTCTTTGCACAGATTCAGAGCCTTCAATCCCAATATCAAGGCGACAGGCCCCGCAAACCAACAGGCCAAAGAACCGACCCCCGTGTAGTAAGCAGCGAGAGCCTTTGGATTGTCGGTCGGCAGGATTGAGGACCCGGTCGGCTTGGCAGGATTCGCTGATCCCGGGGGAAAGGCGTGCTGGAGGTCTGGGTGATCGATCGCCTTTGTTACTTCGCCGGTCTCTGGATTTTTAATGGGGGCCACAGGAGGCAATTGTCCGTTCTGTGCCCATTTGCACAGCTCTGCGACCTCAAACGGTCCGGTCTCCTCTCCCTTCGGTCCAATCAGGATATAGCTCATCTGTCTTTCCTGCTCGATCATGATATCAGCTTAGAGTCCACAGATGTACAAAACGATACGGGGCTCTGGAATAGGAGATGTGCCAAACTGCTGCGCCCTTCTCCCTACCAAGACAGCCATCAGACTCAAATGACCGCCCCGCACGTCCCAATTCTCGCCTGATGCTCGGTCATACTTAGATATGGCGGCGTATCGGCTGGCGCTCTCTTTCGACGACGTACTTCTTGTCCCTCAAAATTCGCAGGTTTTGCCTAGCGAAGTCGATACATCTTCTGAGATTCTCCCTGGCATTACGCTTCGATCTCCGATCATGTCCTCCCCTATGGACACGGTGACAGAAGCACGATTGGCAATCGCCATTGCACGTGAA
>JALGXY010000033.1 GCA_029824495.1 Fimbriimonadia bacterium | reverse complement strand
GGCATAGGCCTGTAGATAGCCGCTGCCGCCCTCCGGGTCTTCGATCGCCTCTGCTGCGGCATACGCAGCCTCGCGACCGCTCAAGATTGCGGCTGTCAGGCTCGTGTTGATTATCGGGCTGATGAGTCCACAGCTTTCGCCGGCAAGCATCCAGTTGACGCCGGTCATCTTGTCCGCGATCATCGTTGTCGAGTCTGCCGAATGAACTTCGCCGATCTCGCCTGCTCCGCTCAGCCTGTCTGCTGTCGTGGGTTCAGCTTTGATTGCAGCGGTCAGCCTCTCCGCAGGATCAGCACCCTCGAACAGCGCTTTCGGCCAGGCAGCGCCGACGACGGCTCCGCCCTTGACGGGTGAATACCATGTGCAGCCCCACGGCACCGAGAGAATCTGGGTTCGCGTTCCGTGGTCGCAGATATCGACCGGAAGCTCGGCATCTGGGCAGAACGCCCAGGCAGCGCTGAAGTCGAAAACGCTTGGATTCGTGGACCCATCGCGGAAACCGCTGCTGCGCCCGACAGCATCGATGACAATTTTCGGTTCGATTTCAACACCGTCGCCGACAACTGCAGAATGGACCTTGTCGTCCAAAACGACAACCTTCTCAAATCCGTCGACGACTTCGCACCCTTTCTGCTTGGCCAGTCGGCTCAAGATCGAGGCGAGCGTCTGCGGTGAAATCATGAATCCGGTCTGACGCCGCTCTTCAAAGAACCCACCAGGTCGCTTCAGCTCTTTTAGGTCCGCAACCGGCAGCAGATCCGCGTCCCACAAATCCGGAGTTTTGCCCCATCTCCAGGTTGTGCCTACTGAGATCGGTCCTGCCTCGAGCTCCACCTGATCCCACGCCTGAGTTTCTGTCAAGGCTGTGCAGGCCTGGGGGGAGAGGTGCTCGCCAGGGCCAAAAGATTCTGTGCCGGTCTTGACCAGCATCACCTTGGCGTTTGGGCGAATCTCTTTAAGTGCAGCAGCGGCGAGCGCGCCCGCAGGCGTTTCACCGAGTATCAGGACATCGATTTTCGTAGACATGGTCCGTAAAGAAAATGGGCGGAACCAAGTGGATCCGCCCATTCAGTATGACAGTTAGCCTGCCTGCCTAGATATCCAGTCTGTCGAATCGTAGATTCAGGGCGCGGCCTGCCTGGACGAGGATATGCGTGATTCTGCCTTTTTCGTCTCGCTTGACATCAAGCGTCATTCCGCTGGAGCTGAGCTGGTTTTCGTCGATCCACGCGACCTCCGAACCATTCTTGCCATTGCGGTCTGCC
The DNA here is from genome assembly GCA_029824495.1 of Fimbriimonadia bacterium. GTDB lineage: Bacteria > Armatimonadota > Fimbriimonadia > Fimbriimonadales > Fimbriimonadaceae > JALGXY01. Next base: position 6,328 of record JALGXY010000033.1, on the reverse strand, counting down.
ATCAGCTTTCCGTCTTCAAGATAGAACTCGGTAGTCAATTCAAGTTCAGCCGAATAGTAGTGGCCCAATAGAGCGTCGATCTGCTCTTTTGTCGGCTCAAAGGCGGGAAGCCTCTCAAACGGAATCTTCATCCCATTCTGAGTCAGCGTGCCCTCTGTGAAGCTGCCCTCCTTCTCTGACTTAAAGTCCATGGTGATGTCGGCTTCGCTGTGCTTGACCGAGGTCTCGGAGACAGCAGCGAGTTCGAACGAAGGCTGGCCTGTTGCCTGTGCCATAAACTTGCCCTTATCTTTGAAGACTTTGATGACCAAGCCGCCGAGCTTTAGCTTGTAGCGACCTTCCAGCTTCTTGAACTGCGCATCGGTCATCTCAAAGCCTTCGTCAACAGTCTCTTCTTCAGCTTTCGGCTCCTCTTTCGTGATGAACTCGGCAAGGACCAGTTTTGCAGCCTCAGCGTTGAACGATTTGCCGTTCTGTGTGCCGTCATTGCCGAAGGTGAAGACTGAAACCTTGTGATCTGGGAACCAGGAGGCCATCGCGTTGAAGCCGAGCCAGTCACCACCATGCTGAACGCGGTCAAGACCAGAAAGCTTGTCGATAAAGAGCCCGCCAGCATAAGGGAACTCCTTGCCGGCAACCGTCGATTTTGTCTGCAGCTTTGTCGTGAGGGTCTTGCTGAGAGTGTTGCCTGCGAGGGCCAGGTGCCACTTGGACATATCTGCTGTCGTGGTATGCAGCGCGCCGTCACCCACCAGTTCGAGCGAGGACATGAGGGCGAACCACTCATCTCCCGCCTTACGGTAGGAATTCGCTCTGCCGCGAATCAACGTCGTGTTGTTGTCATCAAACTGAGTTGACGACATGCCCAGAGGCGTGAAAATCTTCTCGGTCGCATATTCGTTCAGGGTCTTGCCGGAAACCCGCTCAACGATCTGACTGAGAAGAAAATAGCCGGTGTTGCAGTAGTTGAAGCTCGTGCCCGGCTTAAAGTTGAGTTCTCGCTGCTTGGAAAGCAGGTCGAAAACATCTTCTCTGGGCACAGAATTCATCACGTTCCAGCCCTTGATCGACAGAAGGAATGTGCTTCCTGACATCATCGTTGACCGAGAGTTTGCCGTCCTCTTCGAGCAGGTAGATACAGGCTGTCGTGAACTGCTTGGAAACACTGCCAATGTCAATGACCGTATCCGGCCGCATCGCAACGTTGTGCTCCATATTGGCGAGCCCGTATCCCCTTACAAACAGGGGCTTGCCATCTTTGTAGATGCCGACAACTCCTCCGGGTGCATCTGAACGATTCCAGGGCTCAAAGACCTTCTCAAGCTCTGAAACGAGCTTTGCTTGTGTTGTTTGGGCTGCTGCCGGGACCCACAGAGCTGCCAGCAGCATCAAAGAAGAGACGAGGCGCTTCATACGTGTCAGATACTACTGCCTCGACACGCCCAAGGATTCAATCAGGCTCCGCCAGCCCGGGCCGCTTGGACTGGCATCCGTTTTAGCGACTGCAGAAGCACACGGCCTGGACCGGTGAGCTTGGTCATAAACAGACCTTCTCCGCTGAACAGGATTCGTCGGCACCCAGAAACACTTTGAATCGAATAATCGACCGACCCGGCGAAGGCCGCCAGGTTGCCTGTGCTCACCAGAATCGACTCTCCTTCAGCGAGGTTCATATCGATAAAATCACCTGCACCGTGAATCAAGGCTGTGCCGTCACCAGAGACTCGCTGAAGGAACAGCCCAGCTCCACCAAAAAAGGCCGCTCCTGCCCGTTTTGCAACGGTGACTGCGATATCAACCTGAGCACCATAGGCAGCGGTAAATGAGCCGGACGTTGCCACCACCGGACCGTTCTCTTTGAGGTCCCACGTGACGAGCTTGCCTGGCTGGTTGCTGTTGAGGTGAGCGTGCTGGCCCTCTCGGTTGGCTTCGATATAGGTCAGTGAGACGCCTTCGCCGCTCAAGGCTCGGTTGACAGCTCCGCCTGCCCCGCCAGGAATCTTCAGCGCCCACGGCAGATCAGGTGACAAGGTCATCATCGACCCATTTGAACACCAGCAGGTTTCGCCCTGTTGGAAGGTCAGCCGCGCCGTCTGTGCCAATTCACCGTGAATCTCGAGTTCCATCTAGTTTCTCCTATCGACAGCCCCAATGTACTTCAAAGCAGGGAGCGCACCGCTGTCATACTTCTGCCGATGGCGGCTTTTAAGGGTCTGATGCAGCGGTTCGACCGGCTTCTCGGCCGAGGTGTAATCGATGACGACCTGTATGAAGAGCTCGAAGAGGCTCTGCTGGAAGCGGACACAAACGTTCTGATTGTCGATGAGATCCTCGAAGATCTTCGGGCGGCAGTCCGCACCGAAAAGATCAAGGATGTTGACGGCATCAAGGCCAGGTTAAAGAAGGAGATCACCGATCGTCTCCTCCAGAACGCGTCTCCGGAATTGAAGAAGGCTGCGGAGGCTCCGACCGTCTATCTCTTTGTCGGAGTCAATGGTGCAGGAAAGACGACGACCATCGGCAAGCTCGCAAAACGCCTGACCGACCAGGGAGAGAAGGTGCTCCTGGCCGCTGGCGATACATTTCGAGCTGCGGCTATCGAACAGCTTGAAATCTGGGCTGAGCGCAGCGGTTCAGAGATTGTACGAACCCAGCAGGGAAGCGATTCTGCTGCAGTCATCTTCGACGCGATCCAGGCTGCGCAGGCTAGAGGCTGCACCTACGTTCTTGCAGACACAGCCGGCCGGCAGCACACGAAAGGCAGCCTGATGGCCGAGCTCTCAAAAGTCGTCAGGGTGGCAGAAAAGGCCAAAGGCACTCCGCCGGATGAGATTCTGCTAGTGCTCGATGCCAATACAGGGCAGAACGCTCTGCGACAGGCCGAAGAGTTCAAAGAGGCCGCGGATGTCACAGGGCTCGTGCTCAGCAAACTCGACGGCACAGCCCGCGGTGGAGCAATGATCGGCGTCTGGGATCGACTGAAGATCCCGATCAAGCTGATCGGCGTGGGTGAGAAGGCAGGTGACCTGCGCAACTTCACAGCCGACGAGTTCGCCGACCAGCTCTTAGGGTGATCTCGATTCTAGGGGATCCAGCGGTCAATATTCTGCTGACCTGGATAGGGAAGATCCGCTAGGACGCGATCCCACACCATGTACTTAGCGTGGCCGTCTGCAAATCCATAGTTTGAGCCCTCATTGAATCCAGTCTTGAAGATTCGGGTTTCGAACCAGTCGCCCTCGTCACCGAAGTAGGCTGCCGGGTCGTCCCAAGAGAGCCCGTCACCAGGCCACGGGTGGTAATCGGTGTCCTCGGTCAGCCGATGCCGGAGCGAGATCGTGATCTGCTCCGAGACGTTGCTGAACTGCGTCATGCTGGCGCTGTGAGCGAAAAGGCCGTTGATCAGATAGTCGGTCGGCGGCGCCAGTGCGTCTTCCACCAGGGCTGGGGAGCGGAAGATTTTTGCACTCTTGACGTAAGGGAACAGCGGCTCAAACCACTCGTATCCAGCCTCTTCGTCCTTTACCAATGACCGGTCGTCGTGGTCAGCTGCATACATATGCATCGCCAGGCTGATCTGTTTCACATTGCTCAGGTCGGCCGTCTTTTTCGCGGCAATTTTGGCGCTGGTAAAGACGGGGAAGAGAATCGCGGCCAGGATCGCAATGATAGCGATCACCACCAGAAGTTCGATGAGAGTAAAGGCACGGCGCATCTGGCACTAATTATCTCAAAAAACTGGCCCTAATGCAAGTTTCTTGCAAAAGACTTATCAACTTCGTTGTGAAGCCTCGTCGTAGGAGGCTGCGATTTCACCTGGTTCGATCGGGGCCACATCGATTGTCAGCGGCTGACGTGCCTGATTGCGCCACTTCTTAAACTGGAAGAAACCCCAGATCACCATCAGCGGAACAGCGATAGCGTCATCAACATAGCCCAGCAGCGGAACCAGGTCAGGAATGAGGTCTATGGGTGACACGCCGTAGAGCAGGGCAGAGACGAAAGCGACGATCGCTTTCCACGGGGCTCTTGCGGCCCTGACAGGTCGGTTCTGGGCCTCTCGGTTTCTTGTCATGGCAGTTAGAGATACGGACTCGGTTAGTGGAGGATTCTAAACTGAGCAGTAGGACTCATTTCGGCAATTCCTGAAATGAAAAGATTCATTTCGGTATATTGGGAAATGACGAAATGAGTGGACTCGTTCTTTTAGGCAAAGCATTGGCTGACCCCACCCGCGTGAGAGTGCTGGCTCTTTTGCGGGAAGCAGACCTCTGTGTCTGTGAGCTGGCCGACTCGATGGAGGTGAGCATGAGCACGCTCAGCACGCACCTTCAGACGATTCGCCAGGCTGGGTTGGTGAGGACAAGCCGCCAGAAGAAATGGATCATCTACTCGATTGAGCCGGATGTGCGGCCCCTGTTGGATCAGATCTTCGAATTTGAAGAGCCGGCTGTGAAATCTGATCGGCGGATGGAGCGCGACGCATCCCGACTCGGCGAGAGACTCGGTCTGCGCGAGGACGGCTGTTGTTCAGTCGGCTTTGGCGGGCTCGTCAAATCTGAACAAGGAGTATGCAAATGAGCGACGACAAGTGTTGTGGCTGCCACTGCTGCAGCAACGGCTGCTGCGGCGGCAGCGGATGTTCCTGCTGCGGTTGATCGAAACCTACTCTGGCCAGTGCCAGAGTCCTGACGTAGAAACGGCCTGCTGAAACTCAGCAGGCCGTTCTTGTTGCAGATCGTTAGATCTTCTTAGTGACCAGCGGCCTTGTTGACATCGCTCGGGTCGAGCTTGATGCCAGGGCCCATGGTGCTGCTGATTGTGACAGTGCGAAGGTAGCGGCCTTTGCTGGCTGCGGGCTTGGCTCTGATCACTGCATCGAGTGCAGCGGTGAAGTTCTCTTTGATCTGATCTTCGGTGAAGCTGACTTTGCCGATGGAAAGGTGGCAGATGCCAGCCTTCTCAATTCTGTATTCAATGCGTGCAGCAGATTTGATCTCTTTGACCGTGTCGCCGATATTGTCGGTGACGGTGCCGTTTCGCTTGTTCGGAGTCTTGGGGCCGAGGAATCGACCGATTTTTCCGATCGACTTGGCCATGTCGCTCGAAGCGACCATCACATCAAAGTCTTTCCAGCCGTCCTGGATCTTCTTGATCAGGTCCTCATCACCCACAACGTCTGCGCCTGCAGCTTCGGCCTCTTTGGCCGCGTCGCCGCTTGCGAGGACAGCAACAGTCTTTTTCTTGCCTGTGCCGTGAGGAAGGGATGTGGTGCCTCGAACGTTCTGATCACCCTGTCGGGGATCAACGCCGAGTCGAATTGCGAGATCGATCGATTCGTCGAACTTGGTGCTCGCCGTCTCTTTAAGAAGCTTGATAGCTTCATCGACCGTGTAAAAACGGGTCTTTTCGATCTTTTCAGAAGCAGCGCTGAAGCGCTTTGAGTCGATTTTCTTTTTAGCTGTCTTAGTGGCCATGATTGGTTGACCTCCGTGGTCGGGGCGGACAGCCCGCCTCCCACGAGAATCAGCATCATACCAGAGGGGATAACTCCCCTTTAGGACAGCCCAGAATTGGGCCTTGCAGAGTGATTCTCGGTGGTAACCTCGTCTGCGTCAGCAGCCAGAAGAGAGAGCCTTCTGCGCCGACAAGAGTGAGTCAATGAAGAACACTTTTGCCATCCTCGGTTCCGGAATGCAGGGCACAGCAGCGGCCCACGACCTTGCAAAATTTGCCGATCCTGAGGTGATCTTAGTCGGCGATGTCTGCCTCGAACAGGCAAAGAAGTGTGCAGACCGCATCAACAGCTTCCACGGCTCAGCGATCTGCGAGCCGGCAGAGGTTAATGCACTCGACAAAGCGAGTCTAACCAGTTTTCTCGACCGAGCAGATGTGGTGTTAAGCTGCCTTCCCTATTGGATGCACCCGCATGTCGCTGAAATGGCGGTCGAGACGCTGACAGACATGGTCGACCTGGGTGGAAACACCGAGATCACCTGGAAGACTCTTGAGCTCGACGAAAAAGCGAAAGAGGTCGGCATCAGCATTGTTCCCGATACGGGCCTCGCACCCGGTCTGGTCAACAGCCTCGGAATGTTCGCCATTGAAGAGCTGGATGAGCCGGAGTCGGTCAAGCTCTACTGCGGTGTTCTGCCGCAGAACCCGAAGCCTCCATTCAACTACAAGCTCACCTTTAACATGGAGGGTCTGGTCACGGAATACGATTACGAAGCTGTGATCATCCGCGACGGCAGTGTCGGCAAAGTCGATACGCTCGATGAGCTTGAGGAGATCGAAATCGAAGGACTCGGCACGATGGAGGCGTTCA
>JALGXY010000032.1 GCA_029824495.1 Fimbriimonadia bacterium | reverse complement strand
CCCATCGCCGCAGCAGGCGAGCGCCCATCGAGGTTCTTGTCTCATCTATGATCGAAATGAGGGTGTATCGGCGCGATCCGTCAGATATCGCCTGAGTCAGCTCAAGGCTGCGCCTGGTTGAAGGATCAAGGTTCATAAACCCATCGACTGAATAGGTTGTAATCCCATCAACATGCCCGAGCGAAAGGCAGTTCGCCTCGGCGTAGCTCAAGATCATCGAGGCTGCCGTCACAGCTCCCGGCTTATCTTCACACCCAAACCCTCTTAGGGTCTTGACCCCGAACTGCCGGAGCACTCTTCCTTCCGCCCGGTCTGGCTTCTCCTGCTCGCCATCTGCCAGTGCAACGCCGAGGCCCGCTTTGGCGAGTTCGCCCACCTTGTCGCCTTCATCAGCACGCACCAGCTCGGCTGGCTTGAGTCTAGCAAGCTCCTGCAGCAGCTTCTGTTCGAGTTCCTCCCCCTCAAACTCGGTGACCATGAACTCGCCTGTCGAAGGGTCGAGCGTTGCCAGCCCTGCCGCTCCATCCAGAATACAGATCGCCGCCAAAAAGCTGTTCTCGCCTGCGTTGAGCATCGAGTCTTCGAGAACTGTTCCAGGCGACAGAACTCGCGTGACCTCCCTGCGCACCAGCTTCTTGGTCTTCTTGGGGTCCTCAACCTGATCGCACAGAGCGACTCGCTCGCCAGATTGAACAAGACGCGACAGATACTTCTCTATGGAATGAAACGGCACACCGGCCATCGGAATCCGGCCATTCTGCTTGTCTTCTCGGCCTGTCAGCGTAATTTCGAGGATTGCTGCCGCCTGTTCGGCATCTTCACCGTAGAATTCATAGAAGTCGCCGACGCGCATCGCCACAAGGGCACCCGGATGGGCGGCCTTGGCCTGGTAGTACTGCTGCATCATCGGCGTCTGGGCGCGCACGGTTCCTGAGAGTATGACGGATCAGTCTCTGCAAGTCCGGTGCCTCCAGCCTGTTAAAATAGGACCGCCTGCATGGGAAAGCTCATTCTGAGATGGATCATTCTGACGGCAGCGATCATCGCTTCGTCATATCTGACCGACAAGCTTCTGCCGGGACAGTTCACTGTCTCGTACGAAACAGCGGGTCAGACATTCCAACTGATGATCGGCGCAGCCGTTTTTGCGCTGGTTAATCAGGTGCTCGGTCCGTTTCTGAAGCTGGTTCTGCTTCCGCTCAACTGCTTGACCCTCGGCCTTTTTTCAATTGTCATCAACGCCGGTCTTCTCTATTGGGTGGGCCAGTGGGGGCTCGGCTTCAGCGTCACCAGCTTCTGGGCTGCCGTTGTCGGAAGCCTCCTGATCGGCCTCGTCAACGGTGCCTTGGGCGGCTTTGTCAAAAATGAAGACGACGAAGATTAATCGTCTCCGCCTTCGTCGTGAGCTCGGCCCAAGTGCTCAGCTCACAAGACACGCCCTCACCGCCGGCTTTGGCACGGGCCTGCTCCTCATCGGCTTCGGCATCAGCTTCAAGAGTCTGCTCAACCCCGCCCTCTCTTCGGTCGAACAGCTTTGGAACGGGATGCTTCGACAGATTGTCCCAGACGATTCACTCGAATCGACAACACATATCTTGGGCGGCATCCTTCTCGTCGCTGGGATCTGGATCTTCATTCGCGGATTGCGCGCTCTGATGCACCAGCTCGTTTCAAGCCCAGCGCAGAGCGGCAAAGAGGGCAGCCTTGTCGGCGCCTACGTCAAGCGGCATCAGCTCGACCGAGGGCCCAAGGTGGTCGCTATCGGCGGCGGAACAGGCCTCAGCACTCTGCTCCGCGGGATCAAACAGCACACGCACCGGATCAGCGCCATTGTTACAGTGACAGATGACGGGGGAAGCTCGGGCAAACTGATCAAAGAGATCGGCATGATCCCCCCTGGGGATATCCGCAACTGCCTGGCGGCTCTAGCGGATGCTGAAAAACTGACGACAGATCTTTTTCAGCATCGATTTGAGTCTGAATCGGGCGTCTTTTCTGGCCACTCACTTGGCAACCTTCTCATCGCGGGGTTCCTCGATCAGGCTGGTGGTGACCTCGACATCGCCTTGGCGCACGCGTCAGAAGTCTTGGCGATCCGAGGACGAGTGATCCCCGCAACCACCAGCATTGTCGGACTGATGGGCGTGATGGATGACGGCTCAGAAATCTTCGGAGAGACCTCAATTGTCGAATCTGATAAGAGGATTAAGCGGATCCACCTGACCAGGGGCGACGTGCTTCCCCACCCTCAGGCACTCGAGGCGATCCGCGATGCCGACCTGATCTGCATCGGACCGGGAAGTGTCTACACAAGCATCGTGCCTAACCTGCTCGTCCCAGGCGTGGCCGATGAGATCCGAAAGTCGAGTGCTCTCAAGGCTTTCATCTGCAACGTCATGACCCAGGGAGGCGAGTCTGATGGATTCAGCGCTTCGCAGCATCTCAAGGCGATTCGCGAGCATATCGATAAGCCGATCAGCGACGTGATGCTGGTCAATACTTCTATCCCCTCACAGGAGGCCGTCAACAAGTACAGCCGCTATGGACAGATCCTGGTCCAGCCGGATACAGAGATCATCCGCACGATGGGAGTGAAACCGATTCTGGGAGACTTCATCAGCGACTCGAACACGGTTCGCCATGACCCGGCCAAGATCGCATCGAAGCTGATGGATATACTCTACCGGTGACCGGAAGAATCGTCATTGTAAGCGGCCCCAGCGGCGTGGGCAAAGACACGGTCATCGATGCTTGGCAGATCCTCAATCCATCGGTCAGAAGAGTCGTTGCCGCCACGACTCGAGCCCCACGAGACGGCGAGGTCGACGGAGACGATTACTTTTTCCTCAGCCACAAGAACTTTGAGAAGCTGATCGATGCTGATGCGTTCGTCGAATACAAGCAGGTCCACTCAAATCTCTACGGAACACCGAAATCGAGCATCGAAGGTCTGCTGGCCGACGGCTTGACCGCCCTGCTGAAGATCGATGTTCAGGGCGCCGAGGTCGTAATCGACAAGATCCCGAGCGTCTGCTCGATATTCTTGATGCCCCCCAGCATGGAAGAGCTGGAGAGGAGAATCCGCGGACGGGGCACCGAGTCGGAATCAAAGATTCAGGAGCGGCTTGAGAATGCACGCATGGAGATCGATATGTCCAGAATCTACGGTCATCGAGTTGTAAATGGCGACCTTGGGAGCTGTGTTCAAGAGATCGACGCGATTGTGGAGGCTCACTATGGCTGAGGTCGTCCTCGGGGTCTCCGGCAGCGTTTCGGCTTACAGGGCGGCCGATCTGGCCCGCGATCTGATGCGGGACGGACACAACGTCACCGCCTGTCTGACGCACAGCGCCACGCGGTTTGTTTCTGCCGACCTATTCGAGGCATTGACCGGCAATCCGTGCCTGGTCGATACATTTGACGAACCAGAACGCGGGCGAATCGCCCACATCGATATCGCCAGAAGAGCGGATCTGTTTGTGGTCGCCCCGGCAACTGCCAACCTGATCAATGCGGTCGCGAATGGTACGGCCCAAGGCATGCTCACCTCAGCCCTGCTCGCCTACGAAGGACCGCTGGTCATTGCTCCGGCTATGAATCCGGCGATGCTCGCCAATGAGAGCACTCAGGCGAGCCTGGCAAAACTCTCCCGCCGAGCAGCCGCCATTGTTGAACCTCAGGAAGGCGATGTGGCTTGTGGAGAGACGGGTCAAGGCAAGCTGGCGACAAACGAAGAGATTTTGGAGGCCTGCCGCTCCGTGCTCAATGCCGGAAAGCTGCTTGAAGGCAAGCGTGTTCTGATCACGAGCGGGCCGACCGAGGAGCCGATTGATGCGGCGCGGGTCATCACCAACAGGTCGAGCGGCAAGATGGGCGCAGCGCTCGCTCAGGCAGCCCTGCTGATGGGTGCCGACGTGACAGTCATCTCCGGCCCAGCAGTCACAGCTCTTCCTCGAAATGCATCGGTCGTCGACGTAAGAACCGCCGAACAGATGCGCGAGGCCTCTCTTTCCCATGCGGGCGATGCCGATCTGATCATCGGTGCTGCTGCTGTCGCCGACTTTCGCCCTGCAGACACAAACAGCGGCAAGATCAGAAGCGCAGACGATGTTCGCGAGCTCAGCCTGGTGCCGAATCCCGATATCATCCAGGCCCTCGCGTCTCAGGCCAAACCGGAGGCGATTGTCTGTGCGTTTGCAGCCGAACCGGATTCCGGTCTTGAGTACGCCGAAAGCAAGCGCAAAAAGAAGGGCGTTGCAGCCATCGCCGTGAACAACATCAGCCGATCCGATATCGGCTTCAGTTCGGACAACAATGAACTGCACTTGGTCAGAGAGGGCCGCGAGCCGATCTCATCAGGCGTTCAATCGAAGCTGAACTGCGCCTTGTGGCTGCTCGAACATCTGGTCAGCGACGACGCTTAAGCGTGAACTTTATCTCTGGCTGATCGGGCGGGCGCACCACAGCGTCGACCTGTTCAACCACCCCGGTCTTGACGTCGATCTGAAACTGTGCTGTGCCGGTCTTTGCTTTTCCTGAAGTCACTTCAGACTTGATGACCGCGACTTGAACCTCATTGAGTTTGGCCAGCTTTGAGAACTCGTATTTGATCTTCTCGGCATCCTTGCCGGGATAGGCGAACTCCCACTTCTCGCCTGGCTTGACAGGTTTGATCGGCGAAACAAACTGCAGAACCCGCTGCAGGAGAATGGCCTCACTGGTCGCGGCACCGCCCCCATCCACGACCGCCTTCAGCTCACCACGAGGATCGAGGCTGATGGTGACCGGTTCATTGTGATTGTCTGGAAACTGGCTGCCGCCAACGGTGACCATCGCATTGCTGATCGAGATCTTGGTCATCCACCCTCCCTTGTCGACAGAAATCACCTTGTGAGTCTGGTCGGCCGTGACCTTATAACTCAGACCCTCCTTTTCGATTTCAGCGGTCATGCGGTAGGTCAGCGTCTCGCCGGTCGTTGGAGCTCGGCGCAGAGCAAAGGAGTCTTGGTTCATGCCCAGGGCAAGGCTGGCTGCTAGCAGGCTGATCATCGGTCACTATTACGGACGCATGAGGCGGGGTTTCGGATCGAACTGAACCTGGGCCCAGGGAATCGGCGTCTAAATAGTTGATGCTCACCTGTGCTCTTCTGGCCAGCGCACTGCTCGCTCAAACTGGCCCGGATGCCGGTTCGCTGAGTGCTGTCAGCCATGAGACCCGCGTGCTCTTGGTCGGCGATCCTGTGCTCAGAGCAT
>JALGXY010000031.1 GCA_029824495.1 Fimbriimonadia bacterium | reverse complement strand
ATCGAGCGGACTGCACAAGGACCACCGATATGTTGAGAACATCTTGGAGGAGCTCGATGAACCGGGCGAGTGGTTCTACGATGGTGAGACGCTCCATCTTATGCCGGGAAACGATGTCGATCCCAATGAGTTCTATCTCGAAGTTTCGGGCCCGGAAAACCTCATCGAGATTGCTGGCACGGCCGAAAACCCTGTCAAAGGCATCACCGTTTCTGGCCTGACTCTCACTCGATCTGGGCTCACCTACTGGCAGACGAATGAGCCCCTCTTAAGAAGCGACTGGATGATCCATCGCGGCGGCGCAATCTTTGCTGAGGGGGTCGAGTCGATCCACCTCGATGACCTCTACATGCACGACCTTGGCGGCAATGCGGTCTTCTTCAGCGGCTATGCCAAGAGCTGCTCAGTAACCCGCTCGCACATCACAAACGCCGGAGCCAGCGGCATCTGTTTTGTGGGGTCTCCTGACTCCGTCAGGACTCCGGCATTCAACTACAGCCAGACCCACGAAATCGAAGACATCGATACAGTTCCAGGCCCCAAAACCGAGGACTTCCCAAGTGACTGCCTTGTGGAAGATTGCCTGATCAACGACTTTGGCTGGATGGAGAAACAGGTTGCTGGAGTTCAGATCGCGATGGCTCAAAGCATCACCGTCAGGAGCTGCTCGATCTACGACTGCCCACGTGCGGGAATCAACATTGGCGACGGCACCTGGGGCGGCCATCTGATCGAAAACTGCGATGTGTTTGACACGGTTTTGGAGACTGGCGATCACGGCTCATTCAACTCTTGGGGCAGGGACAGGTTTTGGCATCCCAATCGGGGCTGGACGGACGATCTGATCGAGGATCAGCCGCATTTCATGCTGCTCGATGCGATCAAGCCGACCATCATCCGGGACAGCCGCTGGCGCTGTGATCACGGCTGGGATATCGACCTGGATGATGGGTCGACCAACTACGTTCTTGAAAACAACCTCTGTCTGAATGGAGGGATCAAGCTGAGAGAGGGCTATCGAAGAATCGTCCGCAACAACATTACGGTCGGCAACGGCTTTCACCCACACGTCTGGTACAAGAACTCACAGGATCTGGTGACAAACAACATCTGGGGCTCCCGGCACAAGGACATCCGGATGGGCGGCTGGGGGAGCTTCTTCGGCTACAACTTCTACGACCTTGCTGCCTGGCCAGATAGGGATGTCGAAAGGAGCGAGCTGGGATCGATGTTTGGAGATCCGCAGTTCACTGCAGCCGAAACCGGCGATTACACTCCGAGAGTCACCAGCCCCGTCTACAGTCTTGGGTTCAAGGCATTCCCCATGGATCGATTTGGGGTTCAGTATCCGCCGCTTAAGCAGATGGCTCGCACTCCAGAATTGCCGGTCTACTATCCGCAGGGAAGGGCTCCGGAGGGAGAAGCCGTAAGGGTCGGTTGGCGCGGGGGAATCATCAAATCGATGGGCGGCATCGACGAGTCGAGCGCTTATGGCGCCGAACCAAACAAGGGCGTGATCGTTCTCGATGCCCCGGCAGGCTCTCTGCTGTACAGCATCGGGCTTCGAGCCGGTGATGTGATCCTGACGCTCAACAAGCACGAGCACAACTCGGCTGAAGAGCTGGTGAAGCTGACGTTCTTGAATTCCGGTTGGACGTTCGAAATCCTACGCAATCAGACGAAGCGCCAGGTGATCGTTCCTTAGCTCTTCTTGTAAACCGTGTCTGGATCGAACGATTTGTTCGCCTCGGTCACGGTCAGTTCTGCGCCTTCACTCCACTCTTCACCAACAGGATAGGCGCGGTAGAAGCAGGAGTTGTAGCCGACGTGGCAGGCTGATCCGGCCTGTTTGACTCGCAGCCAGATGCAGTCCTGATCGCAGTCAGTGCGCAGTTCAATCACTGTCTGCGTGTGTCCGCTGGTCGCACCCTTGTGCCAGATCTCCTGCCGGCTGCGGCTCCAATAGACCGCCTCGCCGAGCTTGATCGTCATCTTCAGAGACTCTGCGTTCATAAAGGCCTGCATCAGCAGCTCGCCAGTCTGATGATCTGTCACGACAGCGGGGATCAGCCCGTCTTTGTCGAACTTGGGAGCAAAGGCACTGCCCTCCTCGATCATCTTCTTATCTGTTCGCTCAGCGAAATTCGGCTGTACGTCGGCCATGACAGCTTGATTGTGATCGCGATTCATCGCCGGGTGGGTCTTGTGTAGACTTGCCCGCATGGGAATCGACACGACATTGAGCCGCAAGGAGTTCTTGGGCGCAGCTGGTGCAGGTGCACTGGTGCCCCTGCTTGGCGGCTTCTCCGGATCAATTTTGGGCGGCGCTCCGCTCATCCAAGACGACGGTGAGATCACAGAAGCTGACCTCAAGATCATTGAGAAACTCGGTTCGTTTTCGTTTACGGCGGAAGAGCGAAAAGCTGCCCTAAACTCGGTCAAGGAGTTCCGCGGTGAGTACGAGTCGATCAGAACGAGCGGTGTTCCTTACGAAACGATGCCCGCTGTGCACTTCGTGCCGACCGGGAAAAGAGCTGGCCGGTTCCCTTGGGAATCTGTCGGACCTGACAAGGTGCGACTTCCCGATACGGACGAAGATATCGCACATTTGACAGTGGCCGAGCTGGCCCCGCTGGTGCGGGATGGTGACCTGTCGCCAGTTCGGTTGACACGTATCTGCCTCGACAGACTCAAGAAGTACGGTCCGCACTTGCTCTGCGTGATCACCCTGCTCGAAGACGAGGCGATGGCTGAGGCCAAAGCGGCAGAAAATGAGATTCGGGCAGGGAAGTATCGAGGACCTCTGCACGGAATCCCGACAGGTGTCAAAGACCTGTTCGCCTATACAGGGCATCCGACGACCTGGGGTGCTGAACCGTTCGTGGACCGCGAACTGGACTACGATTCGGCAGTCGTCCTAAAGCTGCGCGATGCCGGCGCGATCATCTGCGCAAAACTGAGTCTGGGCGCCCTCGCCATGAACGATCATTGGCATAAGGGTCGCACACGAAATCCGTGGAATCCAGCGCAGGGATCGAGCGGATCATCCGCCGGTTCTGGATCGGCGATGGCTGCTGGCCTGCTGCCGTTTACGATCGGCACTGAGACGCTCGGCTCGATCGTCTCGCCCTCTCATCGATGCCGTGTGACCGGCCTGCGCCCGACATATGGAGCAGTCAGTCGGCACGGGGCTATGGCGCTGAGCTGGACAATGGACAAAGCTGGTCCGATCTGCCGAACTGCGCAGGATGCGATGATTGTCTTGGCCGCGATTGAGGGCGGTGACCCGCGCGACCCAGGCACTCAGTGGGCCCGTCCCAGGTATGAGTCGCCAGACGACTATGTCGGCCGCTGTGGCTCGGCCAAGAAGGCGAAGGTGGGCTACCTCGCTGGTGACGGAGACAAGGATTATCTTAAGCCGCTGCGCGAGGCAGGATTTGACCTGCAGCCGGTAGAAATCAGCCCTCCAGACGGAGCTCTGCTGACAGGTCTCTCAATCGAGTCTTCCGCCGCGTTTGAGTCGATTACTCTCTCAGGCGAAGTCAATACGATCAAGAATTCGTTGTGGCCCGGGATTTTTCGAGCCCAGCGGTATCACCTTTCGGTCGACTATGTTCAGACCCTGCGGGCCCGCTCGATTCTGATGAGAGACTTCGAGGAGCAGCTTGGCGACTTTGACGTCATCGCTGCCCCTGGCCGTGGATCACATCTGCTGCTGTCGACAAACTTGACCGGACACCCGCAGCTCTATCTGCCACAAGGAGAGAAAGATGGCAGCCCGTTGGGCCTCTCATTAATCGGGCGGCTCTATGGTGAACCAGCTCTCTGTGCAGTTGGCCAATCGGTGCAGGAATTGATGCAGATCCACCGCCGCCGCCCCGACTTTGCGGCGATCCTGGCCAACGACCCAACGCCTCGCTAGAACGTTCCCCCTTCCTCCCACCGAAGGAGGAAGGGGGCTATCAGATTCCCCCTCCTCTTGCTCCGGAGGAGGAGGGGAGGGTCCACCAAAGAACTCTCCAATAGGCAGAGTTTGACGTGGATGGGGGAGGAGGGCCAACGTGCAGACGTGGACGTTGGCACCACAGAGCTTGAAATCAAAGCCGTGCCCAATGATTAAAGGGATGGGGCCATTTATTCCTTCAACCGACAGGCCCGGCAAGGTGATGCATCCCAAGAATTGACCCGTATAATCGCCCCAATGATCACGCTCAACGGTGAGCCGCTCAGTCTGAGCGATATTGAATCGGTCGCTCTGCATAACGCGCCAGTCCAGATCAGCGAGAAATCGCAGAAGATGATGGCCGCCAGCCGGCAGACAATCGAGGCGATCGCTGCTTCAGGCGAGACCGTCTACGGCGTCAATACCGGGTTCGGAAAGCTCTCTTCTATCCGCGTCGCCGACCACGAACTCGAAACGCTCCAGGTCAATCTGGTCCGCAGTCACGCCTGCGGAGTCGGAGAACCGCTTTCAGAAGCCGCCACCAGAGGAATGCTGCTGCTGCGCGCTTCTGTTCTCTGCGCTGGGTTCAGTGGAGCCAGGCCTGCAGCAGCAGAGACTCTGGTTGAGATGCTGAACAAGGGTGTCCATCCGGTGATTCCAAGCAAAGGCTCGGTCGGGGCAAGCGGCGATTTGGCGCCGCTCGCGCACCTCGCGCTCGTCGTGATGGGTGAGGGCGAGGCGATCTATAAGGGAGAAAAGGTGGCTGGCGGAGATGCGATGGCGCAAGCTGGAATCGCACCATTGAGACTGCAGGCCAAAGAGGGCCTGGCTCTTCTGAACGGCACTCAGGCTCTTACGTCGGTCGGAGCACTTGCTTTGGCGCGCGCGCAGCGGCTGGTGAAACTGGCCGATGTTGCCGGCATCATGACGCTTGAGGCGCTGCTGGGCACGAGCTCAGCCTTCGATCCGAGAATTCACAAAGCGAGGCCTCACCAGGGACAGCAGGATGCGGCAGCTCATCTCTGGTCCTTGATGGAGGGCAGCGAGATCCGCGACAGCCATCTCACAGGAGACGAGCGGGTTCAGGACGCCTATTCGCTGCGATGTATGCCGCAGGTGCATGGAGCTGTTCGCGACGCTCTAAAGCACTCGATCAAAACAACCGAGATCGAGACCTCGTCTGCGACCGATAATCCCCTCGTTTTTGAAGGAGGAGATGTCATCTCTGGCGGCAATTTCCACGGCGCGCCGCTGGCCCAGGTCTTCGACTACGCAGCGATCGCCATGACCGATCTGACGAGCATTTCAGAGCGG
>JALGXY010000030.1 GCA_029824495.1 Fimbriimonadia bacterium | reverse complement strand
GAACGAGATCTTGAGATCAGGCTTTTTGACGCCAACGAAGAGCGGCTCGACCTTATGGATCGGTTGATGCGCCAGGCTCTTGAGCACACAGGCCGCGGCCACCTTGTCGCTTCGGATTCTGATCCCGCTGAGGTTTTGACCGAGGCGGACGCCGTGATTCTCTGCGTGGGGGAAGATTGTGCCAGGCGCCTCCTCAACCCTCCTCCTATCGCTGAGGATGAGGCTGAAGACGAGCCTGGCGAAAAGGTCTCGCTCTTGGAGATGGGTTATGGTGACCCGAATCGACCGACCAAGAGATCGGATTTGAGCCGCCACACCCAATCGATCATTCATCGGCCCGTTGTAGAGGGGAGTCGAGATGAGTTGATCAAGCTGGCTCTAGAGACAGTGATGAAGCCGATCAGCAGCGATGCAGCGGTTCTCAATCTTCAGCGTGGGGCATCTCAGCCGCAAGGGAGATATGTTGAGACCCTCAATTGGCCGCCAGAACTCGATGAGATGGAACGACAGCTCCTCCCCCACAGGATCCTGCGGTGGATCGGCGGAGAACCATCCTTTTTTGAGCTGATCGAAGAAGGACGGCAATCGCCTGTGAAACAGTGGCTGGACGAAATCACTCGAAGAAGCTAAGGTCTTCGAGTTTTCGCTTCATCGCCTGCAGGAACTTGCCTGCGGTGGCCCCGTCAACCAGGCGATGATCATACGTCAGAACCAGGTTCATCACCGATCGAATCGCGATCATGCCGTTGATGACCACCGGCTGCTGTTTGATACCGTAGGTGCCGAGGATTCCTGCCTGTGGGGCTGAGATCATCGGAGTGCCGAGAGCCGCGCCGTAGCTGCCAGGATTGGTCAAGGTGAACGTTGCTCCCTGAACATCTGAGGTGTCCAGCGTGTTGTTCCGAGCCTTGGTGGCGATCTCAGCCAAGTCTCCGGCAATATCAACAAACGACTTCGATTCGCAGTTTCTCATGACGGGGACGATCAGGCCGCCGCTGCCGTCTTTCCCGAGAGAAACCGCGATGCCCATGTGGACACGATTGTTGACGGTGATCTCTTTGCCTTCCAGCGAAGAGTTGACCATCGGGAATTCAACCAGAGCCTCGGCCGCCGCCTTGATGAAGAACGGGGTGAAAGTGAGCTTGAGGCCGTGCGTATGCTGGAAGGCCTCTTTGTTCTCCTTTCGGAAATTGACAACATTTGTGACATCGACGTCGATCAGAGTGGTCACGACCGGAATCTCTGAACTGCGCTGCATATGATCGGCGATCATCTTGCGCATTCCAGCCAGCTTGACCGTTTCGGTCTCCGGGCCGGAGGCATCCGTCTTCTGTGTGAAATCGGCTGTGAGCGGGCCAGGGATCGAACGGCCGCCCTTGCTGGCCAGATACGCTTCGAGGTCCTTTTTGGTGACTCGGCCATCTTTGCCCGAGCCGTGAATCGTGCCGAGTTCGCCGAGGCTGATGCCGTGGTCCTTGGCCATGACGCGTACGATCGGAGTGTAGAAGCGCTTGCCCGGGATCTGCTCGGCTGAGACGGTCGGTGCAGGAGCGGGTGCTGGCACAGGCTTTTCTGGCGCCTTAGGTGCTGGGGCTGGTGCCTCAACTTTCGGCGCTTTCGGCTCCGGAGCTGGTGCTGCTTCTTCTGCTGGAGCTTCAGCTTGAGCTGCGGCGATCATCTCCTTCGCTTTTGCTTCGTCCTCTTCGATCACTCCCATTGCCGCGAAGACTTCAACAGTTCCGCCTTCAGGGATGATGATTTTGACGAGAATTCCGCTAGCCGGAGCCTGAAGCTCCTGGTTGACCTTGTCGGTCATGATCTCAACGACCGGCTCGTCTTCCTTGATTTTTTCGCCGACTTTCTTCAGCCAGCGTGTCACTTCGCCCTCATGGACGGACTCACCCAATTCGGGCATCAAGATCTCAACGGACATCAGCCCAATTCTAGCCCGAATCTGCCCTCTGAACCAACCGATCAGCCCTTAGGACGCACAGGTGTTGCAGATTCTCTTGTCGGAAGCATGGTTTTGCGGTCATCATGAAGTTGTGTTCCTGTCCGCACTAGCAGCCGATCTGCCCGCCGATCAGCGTCCCAACATTCTGTTCTGTATCGCGGATGACTGGGGCTGGCCACACGCAAGCGCTTACGGTGAACCGGTCCTGTTGACTCCGAACTTCGACCGCATTGCCGAGGAAGGTGCCCTCTACGAGCATGCCTATGTCTCATCGCCTTCATGCACTCCGAGCCGCAACGCAATCCTGACGGGCCAATTTCATTGGCGACTAAAAGAGGGCGGAAACCTCTGGTCGACGCTGCGCCCCGAGTATCCGGTCTATCCGATGCTGCTGCAGGACGCCGGATATGCAGTCGGCCATTGGCGCAAGTCGTGGGGGCCCGGTGACTACAAGCGCTTGGGGCGAATTGAGCACCCGGCTGGACCACGATTCGGCGGATTCCCGCAGTTCCTCGAGGCCAAATCAGACGATCAGCCCTTCTGCTTCTGGCTGGGGGCATCTGATCCACACAGACCGTATCAGCTCGATTCCGGAGAGCAGAGCGGTATGGACCTGTCAAAAATACGGGTGCCGGATGTCTTTCCCGACACGGATGTCTCGCGGGGTGACATCGCTGACTACTTCTACGAGGTCCAGCGATTCGATCGGGATGTCGGCGAGGCACTCGACCTGCTTCAGGAGCGAGGAGAACTTGAAAACACAATCGTGGTCATGACAGGCGATCACGGCTGGCCATTCCCAAGGGGCAAGACGCAGCTCTACGACCTTGGCGCGCGGGTGCCTCTAGCGATCCGCTGGCCTGGCAAGATTAAGCCTGGACAGACTGAAGCAGACTTTGTCAGCCTGACCGACCTGGCCCCGACTTTTCTCGAGGCAGCGGGGCTTCAGCCTCCCGCTTCGATGACGGGGCAGTCGCTGGTCTCAAGCTTCAGTGGGGCAGAGCATCGTGACTATGTCTTGACCGGACGCGATCGCCACACGCCTTCTCAAATGGCGCCCGAAAAAGAGGGGTATCCGATGAGAGCTATCCGCACAGATGATTGGCTCTACATCTACAACTTCCGGCCTGATCTCTGGCCGATGGGGCAGCCTTATCCCGATAAGGCGAACATCGCGTGGCAGTGGTTCAGTGACTGCGACGGCGGCCCGATCAAGAACCAGATGATCCTCGAAAAGTGGCGCAGCGACGAATGGGAGCAGCTCTACCAATTGACATTTGGCCAGCGCCCGCAAGAGGAGCTCTACTACGTCCCCGACGATCCGTACCAAATGAAGAACCTAGCTGATGAGCCTGCTCATCAGGGCACAAAAAACACGTTGAGGGCCAAGCTGTTTGCCGGCCTAGCCAGAACGGGTGATCCGAGGGTTGTTGGCGGCGAGGAGATATTCACATCATTCCCCTATCTTGGCGGCGGCGGAGGGCTGCTGCCGCAGAAGTACAGAGGTACGCTCGACTGAACTCATGCGCATCCTGATCACCAACGACGACGGCGTCCACGCCCCAGGAATCCGCGCGCTCGCTAGCGTCGCTCGTCAGTTTGGCGAAGTGATCATCTGCGCCCCTGACAGCGAACGCTCCTGCTGTGGCCATTCGATGACCATGCGCGACCCGCTTCGGGTGAAAGAGCTGGAGATCGACGGCATCCGAGCCTATGCGGTCAACGGCCTGCCGGTCGACTGCGTGAATGTCGCCTTGACCGAGCTCTTTTCTGACGACTGCGATCTGGTTCTCAGCGGGATCAACAATGGACCCAACCTCGGGTTTGATGTCACCTATTCCGGCACAGTAGGCGGCGCGATGGAGGGTTGTATCAACGGCATCCGATCGATTTCGCTGAGCATGTGTAAGTTTGTCGAAGAGTCGCCTGCTCACTTTGAGACAGGAGTTGAATGGATCACCGAAAACTGGGAGCTGATTACACAGGCCCCGATGGAAAGGCTCACGTTTCTCAATGTGAACATTCCAGCGATCGCCTCCCCCGAGATTCAGGGCCACATGGTGGTTCCCATGGGTGAGCGTGTCTACAAAGACCGTGTTGAACGGCGTGATGATCCTTTTGGGCGCCCCTACTGGTGGCAGGGTGGTGTGGTCGTAATGGACACAACTATCGAGAACACCGATGTCTGGGCGGTCAGTCAGGGCTACGTGGCCCTGACTCCGATCAGCATGAACTGGACCGCTCAGACTGTCCTAAAAAAGATGCGCGGCGTCACTTCCAGGTGAACTGAACCGGCTCGCCTGCGGCCTCGCCTTTCAGCTCTGTGTCCTGAACAGTCCAGACACCATTGACCAGCACATGGATCGGCCTGCCGGTCATCGACCATCCTGTGAACGGGCTCCAGCCGCATTTCGACTGCAGCCAGTCTTCTTCCACCTTCCACTGGCGATCTCGATCGAGCAGAACAATGTCTGCGTCGAAGCCTTCCTTGATCCAGCCCTTGTCCTTGATTCCGTAGAGCTTGGCGGGGTTCTCGCACATCAGGCGCGGGATATCGGTGAAGGGAATCACCCCGTTCTTGACGTGTGCCAGCATGAGCGGGAGCATCGTCTGAACGCCGGGCATACCGCTAGGAGACTTGGGGAACGGCTGGTCTTTCTCTTCTCTCGTGTGAGGAGCGTGATCGCTGCCGATCACATCGAAAAGCCCGTCGGAAAGCGCCTGCTTTATAGCATCTCGATGTTCTGCTGATCGGATGGGCGGGTTCATCTGCAGGTAGGTGCCGAGCGTCTCGTAGAGGCTCGCATCGAGGGTCGTGTGCTGCGGCGTGCCCTCGCATGTCACAGGGAGCCCCTTGGCCTTGGCCTCGGCGATCATCGGCAGCTCGTCCTTGGTGGAGATATGCAGGATGTGAACAGGGTGGCCGGTCTCCTCGCAGATCCGGATCAGACGCTCAGTGCAGAGGCGGGCAGCTTCTGCATCACGCAGAAACGGGTGTTCACGTGGATGCGGGTTGTCGGAGATCAGCGATTTACGATCGCGCAGGCGCTGTTCGTCCTCGCTGTGAACAGGGCAGGGACGCTCTCCGTGACTGAGAATCGCGCGGACAATATCATCAGTCTCTGCCAGGAGATCTCCAGTTGAGCTGCCCATGAAGATCTTGATGCCGGGGGTGCCGGGCAGCCGCTCGTACTCTCCTAGTTTCGTGGCGTTGTCAGCAGTTCCACCGACAAAAAAGCTGTAGTTCGACCAGGCCCGGCCTTCGGCACGGTCGAGCTTGTCCTGAAGAGCTTCGGGCGTTATGGTCAG
>JALGXY010000029.1 GCA_029824495.1 Fimbriimonadia bacterium | reverse complement strand
TCTGAGTCCCGCCAGGCTGCACGCAGCAGCCGTCTGGCGAACAAAATTTGACTGTTTGGCACCCGAGGCGACGATGCAGGTTGCCCCGTCTTCGATCGCATCATGGATCAAGAACTCGAGCTTCCGAGCCTTGTTGCCGCCGCCTGCGAATCCTGTCAGGTCGTCTCGCTTGATCCACAGGTCAACTCTCAGCTCTTCACTCAGACGGGATAGAGGGTGGAGTGGGGTCGGCCCCAGCAGCAGCGAAAACGTGGGGCGGTCGATCATCCCGGCAAGAATGTACCCGTGTGGACCATTCGGACCTTTGAAACGTCATACAATAGAGACATGACGCGGAAACCACACAGAAAAGGGCTGCGGCTCGGTCTGGCCGCTGTCGGCATGCTGACGGTTGCGGCAGGGATCTACTTTGTCGGGCCTATCGTCAAGCTTGTTCAAGGCATGGGCATGCTTGAGAAGCACGAACAGGTCGCTTGGGATGGCGATTCTGAGCAGAATCTAAAGGCGATTCATCAGGCCCTGCTGCTCTACCAGGATTCCGAAGACATGCTTCCGGAAGCGAATGGATGGATGGATGCGGCGATTCTTCGCCTCAAAACCGCCGATCTAAAAGAGGGCGAAGCGGAGAAGAAGCTCCAGCGTCCTGGCGTTGATGACGAAGCATACGGCTACGCTTTCAACACAGAGGCGAGCCAAAATCACACGGAAGATATTGCAGATCCCGACCTCCCGCTCGTTTTTGAAACACAGGAGGGAGAGTGGAGCGCAAATGGGACGCCTGAAGATATCGGGTTGACCGGAGGCCTCGCCGTTACAATTTCCGGCGAAGTCAAGCGGCTCGAATAGGCTCAACAGCGTGCTGGTTCATCTGGTAATCTCGGATCTTAGGCGCGGGGCCGACTTCCGGTCTTCTCAGCGCTGAAATGGAGCCGCCGATGTCTGCTGTTTCAGAGCCCGCTACTTTCAACAAAACCGAATTCCTGCGACTGATGATGCTCAGCCGCGAGGGTGACCGCCGCGAGGGCATTCTGCTCCGCCAGTCCAAGGGCTGGTTCCAGGTGAGCGGAATGGGCCACGAAGCTATTGGGGCACTCTCTTATCTCCTCCGCGAAGACGACTGGCTCGTCCCATATTATCGTGACCGCGCAATGATGCTCGGTCGAGGGATGTCCAATAAGGACCTCGCACTTGCCTACTTTGCAAAACGTGAGTCATCTTCTGGTGGCCGCCAGATGCCGGGCCACTACTCTTCCAGAGAACTGAATGTCTTCAGCGTCTGTACTCCGACTGGCGGAGGGTTGATCCCCGCAGCCGGTGCAGCCTGGTCGATGAAGCTCAAAGGCAAAGACAGTGTCGCAGTCGCAACAGTCGGCGACGCAGCTTCCCGTCAGGGTGAATTCTTCGAAGCGTTCGCCTTTGCTGTTCAGGAAAAGCTTCCGCTCGTCATCGTCATCGAAGACAACAAGTACGGCATCTCAACTCCAACCGACAAGTTCATGGTTCTCAACTATGGCGGCGTGATCTCAGAAGATCATGTAGTCAAGCTTGATGGCCGACGCGTTGACGACGTTCTCGAGGCTGGCAAAGCTGCTGTTGAAAAAGCCCGCAGCGGTCAAGGCCCAACGATTCTGTGGTGCGACATCGACCGTCTTTCCAGCCATACAAGCTCGGACGATCACAGGGTCTACCGCCCGCAGGACGAGATCGATGAGATGGCGGATCGAGACCCGATCAAGCTGCTCCGCGATGAACTGATCGAGAACGGCGAGCTGACCATGGAGCAGTTTGAGTCCATGCAGCAGGAGATCGCCGACGAGGTCTACGCCGACTACACGTCTGCTGAGACTGCGCAGGATCCGAAAGCTGAAGAGGTCGAAGATCACTGCTGGGCAGAGACCGTCCCTGCCGAAGCACCACCGATTTCGACCGGCCCCTCGACCATGGTCGAGGCGATGAACACAACCTTTAAGAAGGCTTTGGAATCGAATCCCGACATCATCTTCTTTGGCGAGGACATCGAAGACCCGAAAGGCGGAGTCTTTGGCTTGACCAAAGGCCTTTCCGATTCGTTCCCCAACAACGTATTCAACGCACCGCTCGCCGAAGCGACCATCATGGGAGCAGCGGTCGGGATGGCCGGATACGGCATGAAGCCAGTCTTTGAACTCCAGTTCATGGACTTCATCGCTCCAGCCTGGAACCAGATCACCACGAATTTCAGCTCTCTCCGATGGAGAACCTTTGGCGAATGGACGACAGGCTGTGTGATCTACGCTCCTTATGGAGCCTATCTGCCCGGCGGCTCGCTCTGGCATTCTCAGTCGAATGAGGCTTGCCTGGCTCATGTGCCGGGGATCAAGATCGCGATCCCGTCAACACCGGAAGATGCCGCTGGACTCTTCTGGACAGCCATGCACGGCGACGACCCGCACTTTATTCTGATTCCGAAGCACATCTTTAGAAAGAGGGTCGAAGTCAACTCTATTGAACCTGTTCCGTTCGGCAAAGCTAAAGTTGTTCGGGAAGGCGACGACGTCACAATTGTCACATGGGGCAACACCCTCGAGCTGGCGCATGAGGCGGCAGAGAAGCTCGCAGGTGAGTGCAGCATCGAAGTGATCGACCTCCGATCGATCGTTCCTTGCGACTACGAATCGATCGCCGCTTCCCTCGAAAAGACCGGTCGGCTTGTGGTCATCCAAGAAGACACGAGGACAGCAGGATTCGGTCAGACAGTTGTATCTGAAATCACCGCCATGCAGGAATGGTTTGAACTTCTGTTTGCAGCACCCCAGCTCATCAGCCGCGGTGACGTTCACATCGGCTACAACCCGATTTACGAATATGCAGCCCTGCCGGACACGGACGAAGTGATCGCCGCAGTCCGGAAGACAATGGAGTAATGTCAGAAAGACCAACGACGGACTGGAGCAGAACTTCGGTCGAATACGCCAAGTTCCGCTCCCGCCCGCCGGAGAGTCTGATTCGCCGTCTCGTCAATCGTGGAATCGGCCAACAGGGCCAGAAAATCCTCGATATCGGGACAGGCACGGGCGCGATGGCTCTCGCTATGGCGCAGCAGGGGGCTCATGTTGCAGGAATTGACTCGTCCGAAGGTCAGATTGAACAGGCCAAGCGGCTTGCCGAAGAGCAGAACCTCGAAATCGATTATCAGGTCGGTACAGCCGAAGCCCTTCCTTGGGACGACAACTCATTTGATGTCGTCACGGCTCTCCAATCTTGGCGCTACTTCTACTACATGGAGCTTCTGCCCGAGTTGCGACGAGTCCTTAATCCTGGCGGCAAACTGGTCACAGCGCATGTCAACTGGCTGCCCAGCAAGAGCAGAATCGTCCGCGCCACGGAAGAGCTGATTCTCGAATTCAATCCCTACTGGGATCTCTCCGGCTGGAAAGGCGTTGTCAAGGAGCGGCCACGCTGGTCGCGGGGAGGCACCACAATTCTCGACCACCTCTGCTATGACGAGGCGATCACCTTTACCCATGAAGAGTGGGTCGGCAGAATCCGCACAAGCAAAGGTGTCGGTGCCCAGCTCGATGATGAGGACAGAGAGGAATTCACTGAAGAACTCGTCAAGCTGCTGAAGGAGCTGGCGCCAGAAACGTTTGAGGTCCAGCATCGTATCGACTTTCACATCTACAGCCTGGAGGTCTCATAACCGGAACGGCATGCAGTCGCACGTTGTTGTGAGAACTTGAGTCATGAAGATCCTCGTCACCGGCGGCTGTGGATTTATCGGCAGCGCATTTCTGAACCTGATGGTGCCGAGGCACAAAGAAAATGAGTTTGTCAATCTCGACGCGCTCACCTATGCTGCCAACCCGATGAATCTGGCTGGTCTCGAAGAGACCGGACGCTACAGCTTTATCAAGGCCGACATTTCTGACGAGATGCAGGTCAGAGGCGTCTTTCAGATCGAAAAGCCGGACTGGGTGGTCCACTTCGCTGCAGAGAGCCATGTTGACCGCAGCATCCTCGGCCCCAAAGCATTCGTGCAGACGAACGTTGTTGGAACGATGAATCTGCTGGAAGCCTGCCGGGAGATCTGGGGCGAAAATGAAGGCCACCTCTTCCACCATGTCTCGACCGACGAGGTCTATGGCGAACTCGGTGATGAAGGCCTCTTCACCGAAACCACGCCCTACAGCCCAAGCAGCCCCTACTCGGCCAGCAAAGCCTCCAGTGACCATCTCGTCAGAGCCTGGAATCGCACGTTTGGCCTGCCGGTCAAGATCACCAACTGCAGCAACAATTACGGCCCGCGGCAGTTCCCCGAAAAGCTGATTCCGATCATGATCCTGAACGCTGCTGAAGGACGCCCGCTGCCGGTCTATGGCGACGGAAGCAACGTTCGCGACTGGCTGCATGTCGATGATCACTGCGAAGCGATCTGGCAGGTGATGACCTCTGGAAAGATGGGCGAAACCTACAACATCGGCGGCGACGCAGAACGGACAAATATCCAGGTCGTCGAGGCGATCTGTAAAGCTGTAGCAACCGAAACCGGTACAGATCTAGATTCCAAGCGTGACCTGATCACGCACGTCACCGACCGGCCAGGCCATGATTTCCGCTACGCCATCGACACGGCAAAAATCAAGTCAGAACTGGGCTGGCAGCCGGCACACACGTTTGAGCAGGGATTAAGCGAGACGGTCGCCTGGTACCTGAACAACAGCGACTGGGTCGAGACTGTGCGATCGGGCGAATACCGAAACTGGATCGACCAGAATTACGGAGCACGATCGTGAGAAAAGGGATCATTTTGGCGGGCGGCTCCGGAACGCGACTCTTCCCTATCACTCGGGGCGTCAGCAAGCAGCTTCTGCCTGTCTTCAGCAAGCCGATGATCTACTATCCT
Organism: Fimbriimonadia bacterium; assembly: GCA_029824495.1. Lineage (GTDB taxonomy): Bacteria > Armatimonadota > Fimbriimonadia > Fimbriimonadales > Fimbriimonadaceae > JALGXY01. The sequence continues at coordinate 408 of JALGXY010000029.1, read as the reverse complement.
CTCAGCGTGTTAATGCTCGCAGGGATTCGCGAAATCCTGTTCATCACCACCCCTCATGAGCAGGAGATGTTTAAGAGACTGCTCGGAAACGGCGCCGATTGGGGCCTGAAGATCAGCTATGAGGTCCAGCCAAAGCCAGAAGGGCTGGCCCAGGCGTTCCTCATCGCCGAGGAGTTCCTCGACGGCAGCGAAGCGGCGCTGGTGCTTGGTGACAACATTTTTTACGGCAACACGCTCAGCGGGCTGGTTCAGCAGGCGAATGCCAAAGAGGACGGCTGCACGCTGTTCGCTTATCAGGTCGAAAACCCGAGCGTCTATGGCGTGGTTGAGTTTGACCAGGATGGCCGGGCGATCAGCCTCGAAGAGAAGCCGAAGAATCCAAAATCTGACTTTGCTGTGACGGGGCTC
>JALGXY010000028.1 GCA_029824495.1 Fimbriimonadia bacterium | reverse complement strand
GAGCGGCAAGACCACCATCGCTCTGCACTGCGTGGCCGAAGCTCAAAAAGCGGGCGGCATGGCTCTCTTTGTAGATGCCGAGCATGCGCTCGACACCGAATACGCCAAACGCTTGGGTGTCGATATCGACCGGCTCTACGTTTCTCAGCCATCGACTGGCGAAGAGGCGCTGGAGATCATGGACGCGATGATCCGCTCTGGAGCAATGGACCTTGTTGTTCTCGACTCGGTCGCTGCGCTCGTCCCCAAGAACGAGATCGAAGGCGATATGGGCGATTCCCACGTTGGTCTTCAGGCTCGAATGATGTCTCAGGCCCTGCGAAAACTGGGCGGTTCTGTCAGCAAGACCAAGACAGCAGTCATCTTCATCAACCAGCTTCGCGAAAAGGTCGGTGTGATGTTCGGCAACCCCGAAAAAACACCAGGCGGCCGAGCTCTGAAATTCTGGTCGAGTATCCGACTCGAGGTCCGGCGAGGCGAGATCCTGAAGAATGCCGGTGATTCGACCGGAACTCGAATGAAAGTCAAGGTTGTCAAGAACAAGGTCGCTCCTCCGTTTAAGGTGGCCGAGATCGAGACCGTCTTCGGCACGGGAATCAGCCGTACAGGCGATATTCTGGACCAGGGTGTCGAACAAGGCCTCCTTTCCAAGGCTGGCACCTACTTCAACTACGGCGAAATCCGATTGGGCCAAGGCCGAGATCGCTCAAAAGAGTTCCTCGAGCAGAATCCTGAGGTCATGGAAGAGATCTATTTGAAGCTCCGTGATGTGATGGGGCTTGACAAGGCGCCGGAGCCCGTCGATTCCGGGGCTGCTGAAGGCCCAGAAGACGAGTGAGTCGCCAACGCCAGTCCGATCTTGATCCATTTGAGCTCTGCGTGAGCTGGCTCAAGTCTTCAGATCGGACTGAGCATGAGCTCAAGCAGCGTTTGAAAAAGCGTGGTGTCGACGAGGCAACAGCTGATCAGGCGCTGGGCCGACTCAAAGAACTTGGATGGCTGAGCGATGACAGGGTTGTTCAACGAGAGGTTGAACTCGCTCGCACCCGCAAGGGACAAGGAAAGCTGCGCACAAGAGCCCAGCTCTTGAAGCGCGGCATCGACGAAGACCAGGCCGAGAAAGCTCTATCGGAGTCATCAGAAGAGGATGAATTGGCACGCGCCGAAGCTGTTTTGAACAAGAAACTGAAGCCTGACGACGGCCCGCCAAAGGCCGCCAGGCTGCTCGCATCGCGAGGATTTGAGGAAGAGGTGATTCGCTCTGCACTAGAAAGTCGATTTGGTGACTGGGAGGCCCCTCTTGGGTGACTGGGTGCCTTGGATCACCGCCATTGGCGGCCTAGGGTTGGCTGGCTGGTTCGGTTCTCAATGGCAGACAGCGCTTAAAGAAAAGCACAAAGCTGAACTCGCTCTGAAGGACGTTTCCGCAGACGATTCAGCAGCGCTTCAGGCCGAAATCGATCGCCTATCAGGTGAGCTGAGTGCCCTCAGGTCGGAGTCTCCGCAGGATGCCGACGAGCGAGCCCTCGATCGAGCAGAAAAGGAGATTCGAGAACGCTTGGCAGAGCTTGAAGAGGATGCAGACACCAAGGCTGCTGACATTCTCACCACCGCGATGCAGAGAGTGGTCCCTGAGTGCCTGCCAGAAGCGACTTCGCTGATCGTCCCCCTGCCCAACGATGAGGTTAAAGGTCGATTGATCGGTCGCGAGGGTCGAAACATTCGGGCCTTTGAGCAGACAACAGGAGTGGATCTGATCATCGATCAGACACCGTCTTCGGTGATGCTGTCCTGTTTTGATCCTGAACGGCGGGAAGCTGCCCGGCTGACCCTAGAAGATCTGATTATCGACAGCCGCATCCATCCTCAGAGAATCGAAGAGGTTCACGCCCGAGCGCTTAAGAACATCGACAAGACAAAGGTAGATGCCGGCAAGACGGCGGCGGCTGCTGCGGGCGTCCTCGACCTCCCCAAAGAGCTGCACAGCCATCTGGGAGCCCTTAGATTTAGAACAAGCTACACACAGAATGCACTCGATCATGCGGTTGAGTGTGCTCGCTTGGCCAAACTGATCTGCAAAGAGCTCGGCGTCGATGCTCTGCCAAGCATGAAGGCTTCCCTGCTTCACGATATCGGCAAGGGGATCGACTCACTGAAGGGTGAAACACACGCCATCGCCGGAATGAACCTCGTCCGCCGATATATCAACGACGAGTCTGTACTCAATGCAATCGGCGCGCACCATGGCGAGCTGACACCTTCAGGGCTTCCTGCGGCTGTGGTTTTGATCGTAGACAAGCTCTCCGCAGCGAGGCCCGGTGCTCGGCGCGATTCGCTGGATCAGCACATCAAGCGCGTTCAATCCTTGGAGGCAGCGGCAAAAGAGCTTGCTGCTGTAAAAGAGGCCTATGCCGTACAGGCAGGCCGCGAGCTGAGGGTCATTGTTGACGCGGAATTGGCCGATGATGCAGAAGCAAAAAAGATCGCACGACAGATCGCCCGGAAGATCAAACAGGAATCTGAGCTCCCCGGACCTGTCAAAGTAACAGTCATTCGCGAGATGATCACGGAAGAGGCAGTGGAATGAACGAGTACAAGATTCTGTTCTTAGGCGATGTTGTCGGCAGGCCCGGTCGGCAGGCCGTCGCGAAACACCTGCCCGACATGATCCGCCAGCACAAGCCGTTGTTCACCATAGTAAACGGAGAAAACGCAGCCTCTGGAGTCGGAATAACTCCCGAGATTGCCGATGACCTGTTCAAATGGGGTGCCGATGCGATTACGCTGGGCAACCACGCCTTTCGCAAGAAGGACATCTACCCATACCTTGATTCCAAGCGGCCAATCGTTCGGCCTGCTAACCTTCCGTCTTCGGGAGTCCCTGGTCGGGGCCTCTGCAGGGTCAGCAAGGGCGGAATCGACTTGGCGGTGATCAATCTTTGCGGTCGGGTCTACATGGACGGCTATGACGACCCCTTTAGGTGCATCGATGGAATGCTCGATGAGCTGCAGACTGAACACGTCTTCATCGACTTCCACGGCGAAGCAACAAGCGAAAAGGCAGCGTTCGGATTTTATGTCGATGGAAGGGCCACATGTGTGGTCGGAACACACACACATGTACCCACCGCAGACGAGCACGTGATGGCAGGCGGGACCGCCTATATCACTGACGTCGGCATGTGCGGACCCTCTCCAAGCGTGATTGGAATGGACAAAGACATCATTCTTGGACGATTTTTGACTTCAATGCCAGCTAAATTTGAAGTTGCAGCCGAACCTGGTGTAATCTCTGCGGTGGTCGTCAGCGTCCAAAAAGAGACTGGCCGCGCAGCCAGCATTCAGCGTATACGTCTGAATGTATAGAATTGACAACGGATGATGCCAATGAAGATCATGACGAGACTCGCAGGAGCAGCCCTCCTGGCACTTGCCGCCACAGCAGCATTTGCCGACACAGTCATTTACACCCCCACCCGCTCCCTCGGTGATCAAGGCATCACCCTGAAGGGCTGGGGAAGCGGAACGGCATCAGAAGCCGATGAGATGGCATTCGAGGGCACCAGCTCGATTCGATTCTCTTCCCGCAACTACTTCCAGGGAGGCACGGTGGTCTACGCCAGTCCTGTCTCCGTTGTCGAAGAAACCAAGGATCCAAACAACCTGTTGGTGTTGAAGCTGCAGGTGCCTGACGCCAGCACAACGCTTGGCGGCGGCAACAGTGGACCAAACACTTCCGGTGGCGACGATCCTGGGCAGTCGAATGATGGCGGCGGAGGAGCAGCTGCAGGCGGCGGTGCCCGCGGGGGTGGTCAAGGCCAGCAAGATGGCCTCGCAATCAAGATGCTTCGCGTAGTGATTGCTACATCAGACGGGAAAAAGAGTGAGTGCTTCCTTGAAGTCAATCCTAGTATGGTCGCTACAGAAGACTGGCTGAATGTGAGCATTCCGCTCCAGTCGATTGCCGGCTTCCAGGCCTCCAACAAGATGATCTCTTCGATCAGCTTTGCGAGCGATGCTACAGCCTCTTTCTATGTTGGCGACGCAAGGGTTTTGAACGACACAACACCGATATACGGCGAGCCCAATGTTCGCGAGTACAACCTTGCAAATGGCGATGAGATCGTTCTCGCTGGCTCTGGGTATGGCGGTGCGACACCGCTTCGGTATACGTGGGACTTTGATGCTGCTGACGGTGTTGCCGTTGATGCAGAGGGTCAAGCCATTCGGCGGCGATTCAGACTGCCGGGTGAGTACACAATCACCTTCACGGTCAGTGACAAATTCGGCAAGAAGAAGTCACACAGCTCCACCATCAAGGTAGTTGTCAACCCGTAGGAGAAGTCATATGAGCAGCAGCGATAAGGAATCAGGCATCGCTGCTGCTTCAACTCCCGACCGGCAGATGAAGTGGCGCGTTCTAACAGCCATCGTCGGCATCTCTCTAACCGCGATTGCGGTTTTGAGCCCTACACCCCTGATTCTCTTCGCTCTTCTTCTGTTCGGCCTCGGTGCAGGCCTGCGTGAACTTGGCAGACTGCTCGACTGGAGCACTGGAGGCTATATTGCCGCCTCGATTCTTGGCCTAATCGGCATGTTCGCGCCATTCGGCATCGCCGCTCTAGGTGATTTCACTGCTGACGTTCCGTTTGCCGCCTCAATCATCTTAACTCTTGCCGGCGCGGCTGCAGTGAGCTCAAAGAAGCTCACTTTGAACTGGATTGCAGCCCTCTGGCTCGCCGCCCCACTCGGAATTCTGCTGACAATGCACTCGTGGGCAGCCCACCCATCGCCCCTCTGGCTCATTCTCGTTCCCATCTGGAGCGGAGATACAGCTGCGCTGTTTGTTGGGAAATCGATTGGCCAACATAAGATTGCACCAACCATCTCACCCAAGAAGACCTGGGAGGGCTCCATCGCCCACCTCGCAGCGTCGATCCTCGTAGCCGGGCTCCTGGCGGGCTATTACGGCATCCCTGCTCTGGCGGGAGGGTTGCTTGGAGCCATGCTCAGCGTGCTCGGGCAATCGGGAGACCTCTTCGAGAGTTGGATCAAGCGCCAGAAGGATGTCAAGGACAGCGGGACTGTCCTGCCTGGGCACGGAGGCATTCTTGACCGGCTCGACTCTCTTCTTTCTTCCGCCGGCGCTGCAGCCCTAATGATCGCCGCAGTTCAACCCGTGCTGTTTCACGTGAAACAGTTCTCTGCCTTCCTTCCCTCCTGAGACTTCCTGTTTCACGTGAAACAGCACTCGGTACACTTGTGCCTGCTTTCAAGACAGGAAAGGCAACA
>JALGXY010000027.1 GCA_029824495.1 Fimbriimonadia bacterium | reverse complement strand
GTGTCCTGCAGCTTCAATCCGCCGGCTTCGACGATGATGTTTGTCGTGTGGGTTGATCCCGCGCCGTTTCCGTTGGGAACGATCGGGAACCCGCCAACTGTCTGTCCTTCAGGAATCAGGATGCTCGAAGGAATATCGACGATATTCAGCGAGCTTAGAATGCTCACCTCAAGTCCGCCTGCAGGAGCAGGGGAGTCGAGAGTGACTGTTCCGAAGGAGACGTCGCTGCTTGAGATGACAGATGGGCTGACCACGAAGTTGGCGAGATTCGCCTGCTTCTCAAAGGTCATGCGCCACATGCCTCGACCAAAGGTTCCAGCAATCAGAGCCTTGTCGGTCTGTGACTTCACCCAGACGAGCTGGTTGACTTCAACGTTTGGCAGGCCGCGGGAGACGGTGATGTCCTCCCAATTTGCGCCGCCATCTGAAGTCATGTAGACACCGATATCCGATGCTACATACCAGGTGTTCTCCGGATCATCGGGATCACGCACCAGATCATTCACTGGGAGAGTCAAACCATTAGCAACCGGCTCCCATACCGTTGGGATCGCCAGCGTATCCGCACATCGGAACACGTTGTTTCCAAATCCAGGTGTTGTGACAAGCACATCAAAGGGATTGTTTGGATTGACGCTGATGTCCGTATAGGCTGCTATCGGGAGCTCTTTGTCGCCGCCAAGATGGCCGATTTCGAACCAGCCACGACCGAACAGGATGTTGCAGAACAGGGCGCCGTCACTGGAGCCTGTATACATCACATTCTTGTCGCTTGGTGCAGAGTCGAATGAAAGAACGATTCCGAACGGTGTCGCGATTAGAAGCTTGTTATCAAGAGCGTACTCCCAAGTCTGAGTGTCCGAATCGAATCGGTTCAGATAGTTGGAGTTCGCATACAGATAACGTGGCTCTTCGTGGTCTAGCCACAAGCGGCCGATGAACGGTCGTGCACCAGGCACGCTGCCGATGCTGAAGTTGTCGCCAAACCAACCGGTGGTTGTCATCCTGATGTTCTGGAACTGAGATGACAGGAACTGAATGTCAGGATTGTCGGGTCGAATCGCATTGCCAGCACCATCTCCAGCACCCGGGTTTAGCCAGTTGGCAATATCGCCGAATGAGTGTGGAGTTGAGTTGTCCTGCGTTCCGCCCATCATGTAGTCAGGGTCGGTCGGATGAGCAGAGATTCTGTAGAACTGGGTCAATCCCAGGTTCTTGTTGAGTTCTGTCTCATAGGTGAAGAGATCAAGGTCCTGATCGTAATGCCCACGGTAGACGCCGCCGTCATTGCCTGTCAGGAAGTCATCCGGATCTTGTGGGTTCACCGCAAAAGAGTGTTGATCCACGTGGATGTAGGCTTTGTCTGTGTACTGACTCGAGAAGTCCTCGCCGCCGACGAACCGCCAGGTCTGGCCTCCGTCGATCGATGCTGAAAGGCTGATCAGTCCGACATAAACAACATCGACTCGGTCGCCCGGGTCTGTGCCGATTTCAGGTCGGATGGGCCTCAACGAGCCTCCGCCGCCGGGCGAAGGAACATCATCCTGCTCAAAGCGATATGACGTATCGATGTGATAGTCGTACCAGCCCTGCCCAAAGTTGCCAGCGAAGTCGTTGGTTGTATCCTCCCAGTTCAGGCCGCCATCTTCGGTTTTGAAGATCTGTCCCTGACTTGTGGAGAGGATGTAGCAGGTGTCGTTGTCGATCTTTGAAGAAGCGATATCAACGGCGCCCTGCTCTTCATCATAGTCATCAATCTCGACTTCGATCCAGTTGCGGCCGAAGTCGATTGAAGTGAGCACGAGGCCCTCCTCACCAATCTTGACAACCCAAAGTCGTCGGCCGTCCGCTGTTGCGTCAAGAGCCGAAAAGTTGCCGAGCATCTCAATGATCCAAGTTTCGCCAGCATTCTCGGAAACAAACAGTCCTCGAGAAGTTGTCGCCAGCATTCGCTGGGTATCCAGCGGATCGATTGCGATGTCAGAAACAACAGCACCGCCCATCTCTGAACCGTATTGAACGAACGTATCGCCTCCATCGGTCGACTTCAGCACACCGATTCCGGGTTTGTTAAAGCCGTGATAATCTCCTGTTCCAACATAGATAATGTCAGGATTTTCAGGATCGAATGTGATTGAAGATGCGCTGAGAACTGGGAACTCATCAGTCAAAGGCTCCCAGTCTTCACCGTTGTTCTCCGATCTCCAAACGCCGCCTTGGGCGCCAGCAATGAACAGTCGTGAAGAGTCTGTGGGATCAAACGCGACCGCCGAGACCCTGCCTGTAGCATTGCCCTGACCATGTCCCCACCTTGAAGGTGGACGCAGGTTCGTCGGGCCTACAAACTCCCAGTTCGGACCGACGCTATTGGTCTGGTTGAGAGGTCGGATGATGTCACCACGGAGGTTCTGCTCGACAAACTTCGCTTGATAAGCTCGTTCGTAGCCCGACCAGTCGATCTCATCGTTTGGAAAAGCTCGAATCTTCAGCCACTGAAGATAAGCTTCGATGAAGTCGAGTCCAGGGACTTCGTTTTCGTCATCCCGCTCGGCATCTTCGGCCTCTTCGTAGGCAAGGTAAGCCTTTTCATACTGATCAACCAGCGCAGTCAGCCAGCTGACAGAATTCCAATTCTGATGGGGGTCTGGCATCTTGGGCGCGATCGCTGTCGCATCCTTGACGCTTTTCCGCGACTCCAATGCCTCAATGAAAGCGGGAAGATCGACATCTAGGTTGACCGAGATGACGAGACCGTTATCAAGTTTCTGCTCAAGTCTCCCGCCGGAATTGGCGAGAGCAGAGACAGCAACCTCATAAGGTGCGCTTTCTTTCAGCTCGATTTCGATTTTGTGTCGGAACAGCTCAGGGTCTTGCGTAGACGCCCCCGCGCTAACAGCGGCAACTACAGACACTGCTGCGACACTCAATCTCGCAAAAAGAGATTTCATGATCATGACTCTCCCACCACAGGTTAAAAAGCACGCGAAAACGCGACCTAACGCCTGCGCAGGACCTTCATTATAGAACCTAGACGGTCTAAAAACCACGTTTCGTGCGATTGAAAATTGCGGGAATTTGGCAAGGCCTGACGACTTCGTCTCCAGATTGCCGTTTGACCCCACAGCGTCAGGGTGATAGGGTACACATCACCAAAACGTCATGGCGGCAGCAGCTGAGACATCCCAAATGGTCGAAATTACGATCGACGGCATCGATCTCGAAGTCCCTGTAGGCGAAATGATCGTTGAGTCGGTCAAGCGCATCGGGCTCGAAATTCCGATCTTCTGTTATCACCCCAGACTCAAGCCGGTCGGCATGTGCCGCATGTGCTTGGTCGAAGTCGGATTTAAGCAGGAGGACGGCTCCGCAAGGATGATGCCCAAGCCGCAGGCAGCCTGCACCCTTCCCGCAGGCAAAGGCATGGTCATCAAGTCCACGTCCGAGCAGATCGAGAAAGATCGGCAGGGAGTCCTTGAGTTCCTTCTGATCAACCACCCGCTCGATTGTCCGATCTGCGACCGAGGCGGCGAATGCCCGCTGCAGAACAACACGCTCGCTTACGGGCCGGGCAACAGCCGGTACATCGAAACCAAGCGGCATCTGCCGAAAGCTGTCCCGCTCAGCAAGTACGTCACTCTCGATCTGGAGCGCTGCATCCAGTGTGGCCGCTGTGTAAGGTTCACCGAAGAGATTTCTGGCGACGCTCAGCTCGCTTTCCGGTTCCGAGGCGCAGAGATGCAGCCCTCGACCTTCCAGCTCACCGACTTCGACTCGAAGTTCAGCGGCAACGTCATCGAGATCTGCCCGGTCGGCGCGCTCACCTCATCGACCTATCGATTTAGAGCCCGCCCTTGGGATCTTGAAACCTCGCCCGGCATCTGCACGGTCACAAGCTGCGGCACGAACATCTGGTTCGACCATCGCGGCGGAAAGCTTGCCCGAATCAATGGCCGCACCAATGAAGCGGTCAACGAAGAGTGGACCTGCGACAAGACCAAGTTTGGCCACGCCGAGATCTACAACTCGCCGAAGCGAATGAAGTCCTGCCACAAGCGCAGCGGCGATGGATTCGAAGCGATCAGTTGGAGCGACGCCTGGAAGACCATTCAGGATTCTGGTCGCGCCGGTTCTGATGTCGGTGTGATCGCCGGCACAGGGCTCTCCAACGAAGGCTTCTATAGTCTTAAGAAGTTCTTCAACCAGTCGGTCGGCACGCAGAACGTCGACCACCGAGTCGGAGGATTCGAAGGCGACTTCACTGGAACAGTCAATGTCAGAATCGCCGATCTGGAAGACAGGGACGCGATTGTCATCTTTGGTGGAGACGCTGCCGAAAAGCTGCCGATGACCTACCTGCGAACCCGTAAAGCGTGGTTCAACAACGGCACAAAAGTGATTGTCGCCTCTCCTGTCGAGACAGGGGCAGACAGCTTTGCTCACGCGGTCCTGAGATACAGCGAAGGTGCCGATTCAGCCGCAGCCGCAGTCGTAGCCGCACTATTGAAAGGCGCCAAGCCGACGGATGCTGATCTGAAGTCCTCGGGCATCAGCCCATCATCAGTCGATCTTGCAGCCGAAGCGCTGAAGGCCGAAAGCCGAGCAGTCATCGCTCCCAAGACACTGACAGAAAGGACCGGGGGCGTCGAAGCTGCCCAATCCTTGTCAGCCGCTGCCGGAGCAGAGTTCAGCCTCTTCGCCACCCGATCGAACGAGCAGGGCGCCTGCGAGATCGGAATTCTCCCGAACGGCGGTCTGAATACGAAGCAGATGCTCGAGGCCGCTAGAGACGGAAAGCTCAAGTCGCTCTGGCTGGTCGATTTCGATCCGCTTGAGGAGTATCCAGACGTTGAACTGGCCGAGCAGGCTCTCGAAAACGTGGAGTTCCTTGTTGTGGCGCACACCAGGGAGACCGAGTGTGCAGCCTATGCCAGCGTGATTCTGCCGATCTCGCTTCCTGCCGAACATGACGGAACCTATACGAGCTGTGAACGAAGGGTTCAGCGCATGGCGCCGGTCCTCTCTTCTGTCGGTGAAGCAAAGCCAGCCTGGCGAGTCTTTACGGAGGGCTCACTCAGAGCCAATGAGTCGGGAAGTCCGGCATTCAGCGCAGCCGAAGTGATGGAGAGAATCATCGAGGACAACCCAGAGTTTTCTGAAGCGATGTTCGACAATCTGGACGGAGAAGGAGCCGTCCTCGGGCAGGCCGCAGATGGCGGTCAACCAGGCCCGGAAAGCCAGGTCTGACCTGGTAAAGTGAGCGCGCCGATGTTGAAGTGGTTGGAGTACATGAGTCAGGGAAATCCTGGCTTCCTGGGCGCAAGCGATTACGTCTGGCTCTCC
>JALGXY010000026.1 GCA_029824495.1 Fimbriimonadia bacterium | reverse complement strand
AGCGTGTCGATCTTCTGTGCGTCCTTCGGCAGGCCCATGGTCAACGCGGTCATGACCTGAGTCTGACCTCGTGTGAATAGACCGGAACCGTGGACTCGAGGCAGCAGTCCTGCTACAGCTTCAAGGTCTCGAAGTTCTGTGAGATCGCGGCCGTCGGGTCGCTTGCCGTCTTTGATGACGTTCTTTCGAATCGTATCTTTGATCGCTCGATCGACAGCAGCGGGGACATCTTTGACACCCTCGTCGCCTTCGTCGAACTTGGCTGTGTACTTCTCTTTCAGCTCGTCTTCGATCAGGCCCAAGGCAGCTTCTCGCTCAGCCTTGTCCGGATTGAAGAGTGCGCCGGAAATCTTCTTGGCCTCTTTCTTGAAGATCTCTTTCGCGAGATCTTCGTCGTAGCCAGAGATCACAGGTTCGCGCTTCTCTTTGCCTGCCTTTTTGGCAAACTTCTCGAACTCTTTACAGATCTGCTGGATTGCCTTGTGGCCAACCTGCAGAGCTTCAACCATCAGCTCTTCGCTGACTTCTGCCGCACCGGCTTCGACCATTGAGATCGCGCCCTTGTGGCCTGCAACAACCAGGTCGAGCGATGACTCTTCCATCTGCTCTTTGGTCGGGAAGAGTACAAATTCGTCATCGACGTAGCCGACGCGGACACCAGCAACTGGGCCGTCAAAAGGAACATCGGAAACAGCGAGCGCTGCACCGGCAGCATTGATTGCCAAAACGTCGATCGGGTGCTGTTTGTCGACAGCGAAGGCCATCGTGATCACCTGAACGTCGTTGCGCATCCCTTTCGGGAAGAGCGGGCGCAGAGGTCGGTCGATCAGTCGACAGATAAGGACGGCCTTTTCGGAAGGGCGGCCTCCGCCTCGCTTCATAAATCCGCCGGGGATTTTGCCGATCGCATACTTGCGCTCTTCAAAATCACAGACGAGGGGGAGAAAGTCGATGCCCGGTCGGGCACTTTTCGACATGGTGGCCGTGCCAAGCATGACCGCTTCGTCCATTCCCAAAAGAACGGCGCCGCCGGCCTGCTTCGCAACTCGACCTGTTTCGATGCTGATGGTCTTGCCACCAACCTCGAAGGAGTGAGTGTGAATCATATTTGCCTCTTAAAAAGGCGACTATTTAGTGAGGCTTGACTTCGCGGATGCCCAGCTTCTGAATCAACTCTCGGTACTTGACAACGTCCTTGTCTCGAAGATAGCCTTCGAGTCGGCGTCGTTTACCAACAAGTCGAAGAAGACCCATTCGTGAATGGTAGTCCTTCTTGTTCTTCTTCAGATGCTCTGTGATCTCGGCAATCCTGGCCTGCATGATTGCAATCTGGACCTCCGTAGATCCGGTGTCCTTCTCATTCAAGCCGTACTGCTTGATCACTTCTGCCTTTGTGGCTGTATCCATGGGCATGCTTATTAAAGCCTCCAGCGTGTCGTACGCTGACTTGGGCATTTCGCAGGCCGCTCTTCACAACCATCCGTAGATGGCTCTAAACAACGGCACACGCTGCCTAAGCGGCGAAATGATACCTTGACGGCCAGTTCAAGCTAGGACCCAACAGAGTATTCTGCAGGACTGAATGAAGACGGCCGTCATTGGAGCTGGGAGCTGGGGAACAGCACTTTCAATCGTTTTAGGCAGAAACGGACACGATGTTCGTCTACTCGGGCGGAGTGAAGATCAGGTTGATTTGATCTGTCAAAGCCGTGTCAATGAACGATACCTTCCCGGCTGTCCACTCCCGGAAACTGTGACCTGTGGCCTCATCACTGACCCGCCACAAGATGTCGATTTTGTAGTCGCTGCAGTTCCCTCTTCGGTCATGCATCACGTGATCGACGTGTTCGAGCCCTACGAGAACGTCCTGGTGGCCAGCAAAGGCCTCGACCCAGATGGCCGGGTTCTCACCGAGATGTTCGAAGGCAAAAACGTCGGCGCTTTCAGCGGACCCAATCTCGCAGCTGAGCTCGCCAAAGGCATCCCCACAGCAGCCGTTGTTGCCTCACCTTGCGAAGAGACTGCCGTCATGATGCGGCGAGCGTTCATGAGCCCAGGCTTTCGCGTCTACATTACAGACGATATGCGAGGCGTAGAGCTTGCAGGTGCGCTCAAGAACGTGATCTCGCTTGGTGCGGGAATCTCAGACGGCCTCGGGTTCGGAAACAACACCAAGGGAGCACTCTTGTCACGCGGCCTCAGCGAGATTGCCCGCCTGGGAATGGCGATGGGCGCTCGCTTGGAGACATTCTTGGGCGTGGCGGGAGTCGGAGACCTGTTTGCCACGGCCGCCAGCACTCTCAGCAGAAACTACCGTGTCGGTCGTTCGTTGGGCGAAGGCAAGTCTCTGCAGACAGCACTTGATGAGATTGGGCAGGTCGCCGAAGGCGTTCCCACCTGTCGTTCTGCAGTGCTCCTCGCAGCAGAGCACGATATCGAAGTTACAATCATCAACGCTATTCGCAGGATCATCGATGAGGAGATCAAGCCGCAGGAGGCTGTCTCTCACCTCATGGGCAGATCCACACTTCAGGAAGGCCTCGGCTATGCCTTCTCCGTCGTAGAAGAGTAGATATGTTTGTCGCCGTCGCTTTTGGCTCCAATCTAGGAGATGCACCCGCACGAGTGCGTCAGGCCACTGAGCGTGTCGGCAAGTTTGTCGAGTTGAGCGGAATCAGCAGTCTCTGGGCGTCGGCACCAATGTACGTAGAAGATCAGCCAGAGTTCATCAACGCTTGTGCGGCCGGTCACACAGATTTCGGCCCCTATGAGCTCCTCAGACGATTCAAAGCAATCGAAGAGGACCTTGGCCGAGTCCCGCGAAGGCGATACGGCCCTCGCGAAGTCGATGTCGATCTGCTGATGTACGGACCACTTCAACTAGCAGGGCCGACCCTGCTGCTTCCTCACCCTCGAATGGACGAACGAGGCTTCGTCCTGCAGCCGCTTGCCGAGATTCAGCCAGAACTACAGATCCCAGGCTTAGGCTCGATCAGCACACTTCTTGACCGTCTGCCGGAAAACCGACTAAGGAGGATTGAAGATGCCACAGTTTTCGTATGAGGCCCGAGACGCTTCTGGCCACCAGAGCCAGGGTCAGATGCAGGCCGGATCAGCAGACGAGTTGATCAAGAGGCTCAGTTCGCAAGGCTTGAGGGTCTTGAAGCTTTCACAGACCCCGTCAGGAACAGGACAGTCTGCCCCCGCTTCACGCCCGATCCAACAGTCCGCCCCGATCTCTCAACCTCAGCCACAGCAGAGGCAGGCGCCAGCACCGCCACAGACAGCAGCAAAGTCGCAGGCTGCGCCGCGTGATGCCCGAAAACGCGGTCCAGCAGTCAATCAGAAGCACGTCTCCTTGGTCCTCAATCAGCTTGCCGATCTCCTGAAAGCGGGCATCACACCCGCCGAGGCCTTAAACCAGCTCGCCGCAAGAACCTGGAGCCCCAAAATGGGCGGCGCTGTCAAGCGGATGTCGGCAAAAGCGAGTGCCGGAGTCCCGCTCAGCGAGGCGATGGAAGCTGAGCCCGAGCTGTTTGCTCCTTCGACGGTGGGTGCTGTTCGCAGCGGCGAGACATCAGGCAATCTCTGGCAGTCGATCGATGTCTGCGCAAAGCAGATCATGGAGGCTCAGCAGTACACCAAGGGCTTCTGGTGGGTCAAGTACTTCGGTCCAGTTGCAGGCTTTGTGCTGGTGCTCTCACTCATGCTTCGCGGCTTTCTGCGGAGCGGCGTTGATGCGGTCATGGCCGACACGATGCAGGAAGGGACAACCAGAGAGCAGATGGTTGATGGAAGTCTTGCCTCATTGAGCTCTCCGGCCGGCATCTTCACGCTTGCGATACTGATTGCGCTCTCGGTCGGCCTCTTCTGGCTTCTTTCACCCGCTGCCTGGTCCTTCCGACACAAGATGGCGATGAAGATCCCGATCCTGAAAGCGCATGCCCGAGGCGAGAGCATGAGCCATTTCCTCTGGCACATGGGTCAGCTCAGCAAAGCCGGAATCACGCCTTGGACAGCCTGGAAACTGGCTGCTCTTGCCGCTCCTAACCAGGTGATGCAGCAGGAGCTGTCACAGGCAGGCCAAGGCGCCAGCGAGAACATGAATATCTCACTCTTGACCCAGCAGGGCCGCATGTTGCCGCAGGAGTATCAGGCGCTGCTTGAGACGGGCGAGGCTACCGGTACCCTGCCGCAGGCTCTCGACCAGGTCTCGATCGCTTCTATGCAGGATTCCCAGACATCTTCGAAGAGCTTTAAAGTCGCTGTACTCGTAGCGAAAGGCGTCATGATGGTGGTCGTCTGGATATCAGCGTTTGTCATCTTCTACTTCAGCTATATGAACTACGCGCTTCAGCAGATGGGTGAAGTCTGATGGCTGTCTATCACTTCAAAGCAAAAGACCGCAAAGGCAGCGTCGAGTCTGGCCTGATGCACGGCTCCAGCATGGAGCAGGTGACCGGCAGACTCGCCCAACAGGGTCTCGAGGTCATTGAAGTCGAATCTGCCGACCCTAGCCACGATCCGATTCCTGTTCAAGAACCAGCACCGGCTCCGACACAGGCCCCGGCACTAAGGCCAGAGGAGCAAGAAGGATCGGGTCAGCAGGCCCGACAGGAGCAGCGGCCGATCAATCCCATCGAGCAGAGAAACATCGTTGCCACCGATATCGCTGGCCCGATTGTCGGCGGCGTTGCCTTGAAGCACCTGCAGTTCCTGTTTCGGCAGATGGCGACGATGTTCGAGGCCGGAATCGGTCCGGCCCACACAATGGATGTTCTGGCCAAGCAGTCGACAAGCCCCAAGCTGAAACGCCTCCTCATCGAGACCAAGGATCTCGTCACTGAAGGCCACCCGGTCAGCGCGGCCTTCGCCCGATATCCTGAAGTCTTCACCCCGGTGATCATCTCAATGCTGCAGATCTCGGAAGAGGGCGGGTTCATCGCCCAGCAATGCGGGCAGATCGCCGACTATTTAGAAGATGAAATCGCGCTCAAGAACCTGATCAAACGCGAAACCGCCTACCCCAAAATTGTGCTGATCGCCGCGGTGGTGCTGATCGCTGTTGTCAACTATGTCATCGGCTCGGTGCTTGAAAAAGCCGGCGGAATCGATGCCCCTCTTTCAAGGGCATCCACCTGGTACATCCTCGGCCCGGTTCTGATTGGCATTTGGCTCTACACCAAGTACTACAAGCGCAGTCCAAAAATCCAGGAAAAGACGCAGGGCGTGCTGTTCCATCTCCCCTATATCGGCGGCATGGTGCACGGGTTTGCGATGGCAAAGTTTGGGCGAGCTTTCGCCGCCATGTACAAGAGCGGAGTGCCGATGGCCAAAGCATTGAAACTGGCTGGTCAGGCGAGCG